>CAKZHE010000200.1 GCA_936920195.1 uncultured cyanobacterium
GTTGCCCCGATGTGTAGGGGTAGGCACGGGGGCGCTACCCCTACAGATTTACATAAATGATTCAGACGCGCTATATATGATATTAAAGTCAATGTTGGAGAGGAGGCGATCGCTCTCCATCTTCTTTAACTTTTCACAGTTTCTATCACTTCTCTTTCCACCTCCTCGGTCGTTTCTTCTTGTCGCTTCAAAACCAACAAAGTAATATCATCAAATACCTTTTGCGTGCCAATATGCCGTCGCACATCGGCAATAATTGCCTCCTTAATCTCCTCTGCCGATTTATCCCAATTTTCGCTAACTATTTCGCACAGCTTCTCGACTTGATATTGGACTTTATTAATATCTTTCGCCTCCGGAATCCCATCAGTATACAGTACGATACCATCTCCCGGTTCTAATTCAAAAACTGCATGACTGATGAATTCCGCAATGTCACTATCTAACCCGATGGGAAAACCCAAAGACATGGTATCAATCCGTTCAACTTCTCCGCCTTTGCGAACTAAAATCGTTTCTTCATGCTGTCCGCTAATACTAATTTTACCATCGGCATAATTCACAATGGCTAGAGTTAAACTTTTCTGGGAATTCATCCGCTGAACATTTTTGTAGATCGTCCGATTCAAGGTATCTAAAAATATTACTGGATCAACTTCGCGAATTTCCTGTAAAGTCCGAACAGCGGTTTGAGTCATCAACATTAAAATGCCGCTTTCTAAACCGTGTCCCGTGACATCTCCAATCCCTAACGTCACGACTCCATCGGTATGCAGCACATCGTAGTAATCCCCGCCTACTTCATCCGCAGGTTCCATATAACCCGCAATATCTAAACCTTCAATATTTTCTAATTCTTCTGGTCTAGGCAGAATCATCATTTGGATTTGGCGAGCTACGTCTAACTCGGCTCCCATTCGCAGGTTATCTTCTTTCAACCTTTCATTTAAAGCGATAATTTCGTCGTTGGCTTTGGCTAAATCTGCTGTCCGTTCTTTAACTTTATCTTCCAGGGTTTCAAAAGCTTCTTGCAGTTGTCCTGCCATGCTGTTGAAAGACTGCTCTAAAGTTTCTATTTCCTCAATTTCAATGGCATCAGCAGTATCAACTCGCTGTTCTAAATTGCCAGCAGCTAGTTCTTTTGACGCGGCAGTTAGCCTAATAATTGGTCGGGAGATCAGTCCAGCCGTGATAAATCCAATCGCTGTTGCGCCAGCAAAACTGAGCAAGCAGAGGATAATGGTAGTGCGAGTATTGGCATTGATGGTTGCCATGAAATCATTTTCTGGCACTAATACCACGGCTAACCAATCAATTCCTCGACCATCTAAAATTGGGAGAACTCTCGCAAAATAGGTTTCTCCTTTCAGGGAAAATTTAACTTGTTGACTATCTTTAATGGCATCTAAACTGCCAAATTTGGCAATTAAATTTTGAGCCGCTGCTGCTACGGCTGGATTCTCGCTCTTAGCGGCTGAAATGCGTTCAGTCTTGCGATCGTCCCCTTCCCCAATTACTTTAAACGGCTGTTTAATAGTTGAGCTAGCAATTAGATCCCCAGACCGCTCCATAATAAAGCTTTGTCCGTTGGGGCTAATGTATAGATCGTTAATAAAATCTGTGATTCGCGACAGGAAAATGTTGATACATAGCACTCCCTGTAATTTGCCATTGACATCGTATATTGGTCTGACTGGGGAAATTTGTAGGGCAGTATTTTTACTAGAAAATGAGGAAAAAATCTCGCTCCAAGTTGATTTTTCAGCTTTCTTAGCAGCTTTATACCAAGGGCGAGTCCGGGGATCGTATTCTGCTTCTTTGAGCAACTTTTCAGTATTTCCCTTGTCGTCTAAAAGATAAACTTTACGGAGAGGAGCAGTAGCTAGGGTGCGCTTTTTGAGTTGCACCGTGCCGTTTTCTTGATATTCAACGCCGATAAACTCTCCTTGTTCGTTACCGTAGGATAAATAGGCTTCAAATTCACCTTTATTGACAATCTCCCAGAAGTAGCGCCCCAATCCGTCTAAATCGTCGAGCTTGAAATTATTGCTTTTAACACCAGCTTCTGCCAGCCATAAAGTATTTTGGGACTTGTTGAAATAATTTAAAACGTGTTCTTCAATCCGAGAGCTAGTTTCCTTATTTAATTGATTAGCTAAATCGTTAATTGCTTGCTGTCCGTTGCGAAAGGAGAGCCATCCCACCAGTGCGGTTGCAGTCACAATGGGAATGATAAAGGGAACTACCAGTAGGGTGCGGAGGCGAAAGTATTTAGAAAACTTAGATCTTTGGGATTTGGATAGTTGGTCGCTCACGCTGGCACTCCTAAAAAATTGCAATTGCCGATGGATTGGCTGAGGTAGCATCAGGGCATTATCAAGTCTATTTACCAGATGATGCTACCTCAGTCAAGTCTTATTTTGGCACGACGTTGAGATTGACTACTAGCCCGTAGGTAGAAACATAATCTTCTAATTCTCGGTATCCAATTTATGAAAGAGTTTTTTGATGTCTTCTGTTGCCATTCTGGAGGAACGGAGGGTTTCTCGCAGGATTTCATTGCTGAAGGAATTCATGAACAATATTTGTTCGATGAGGGGGATACAGAAGAATCCTAATGCTGCCCAAAACACTGCATATTTGACTTCAGGCGTGACGGTGCTAACTCCTAAGAAAAGGGCTGCCCAGAGGAAGAAGTTGGGATTGACTAGCAGAATGTAAGACGGAGCCAGGAGTTCTCGCCTGTTTAGGCTAATTCCTGAATTTTGAACCTGTATTTCCAAGTCTAGATTTTACTGCATAGAGGAATTTTTGTCTCTTAATTTATTGGTTTTTTTGTTTTCCTTCATCTTTCTGACTTCAACTGTCTGATAAATAATCATGACTTACGCAGTTGCTCCGCATATAGCGTTGATGGTGCGTTACGCTGCGCTAACACACCCTACTAATAGAGGTATTGCGTAAGTCCTGATTTATTCAAGGGCATATTTGGCAACCTAAGCCATTAAATAGCTTAGATTGCCAAATTAAATCCTGAACAACTGATTCTGCTATTCCCCAGTGGGTTGAGCTTGGCGCTTAATTGGCTTAGGTACTTCCGCTCGCCGTTTGGGTGGCGCTAGGGGAGTAGTTCTTTCCACTATAGGCAGACCACCAACAGGGCGATCGCCGGGACGATAGGGCTTTTGCGAATAGGGGGGCTTTCTGCCACCGCCGGGACGAGAATTTCGGGCAAATTTACTTTTCTTGGTAACGGGCATTACCCCAATATCAGTAGCCTCTTGGACAATTAAACTGTTTCCATCCCGCTGCACTTGCAAGTCCCAGAAATGACCTACAGCTTTCTCGGCAATCTTACCCAGGAGTTTTAATTTAAAAAACTTGGGTTTGTCGGCATCCTTGCGAGGAGCCTGCTTGATTTTGACAATTACCCCTTCTTCTTGCTCTCGCGATTGATAGATGACTTCTCCCCGAATGGAAAAATAACCATCTTCAAATACAGGTGCAGAGGTATCGGCACCAATTGTTTCGGCTGGAGCTTCCAAATCTGAAGATTCAGTCTTGCTGAGTTGTTCTGGTTCCCAAACCCCGACGATTTGGACGTGCAAATTCCCGTTTTCCTGACGAGTGCGGGGATAGACAACCCACAGGTGCGGCTGACTGAGGTCGAGGTGATTTTTGACTAAACTCATCACTCGTCCCAACAAAACAGCATCAATGAGGGTTTCATCTGCCGCTAAGAGTGTGCCGCGAGTAAACTGGTCGGCAGAGGGCATATATTGACCTCTAACCAGTCCAATGGCTCGGTATTGCCGGGGTTCGCTGGGGGGGGGAATGGGCTGTTGTCGAATAGAGTCAACGGCGATCGCCGTTGACTCTGGCTCAACAGTTGCTGATGCCTCGGAAGCGGACTCCAAATTCTGGCTAGTTGCCTGTTCTGGGGGTTCTGGATGTACTGGTAGACAGTCGGATGACTTGGTAGGTAACTTAGAAGGGCGATTCATAGAAGGATTCACAAAACCTCCTCGCAGCGGAGACACATTCCCTTAAGGGATTTGGAGCTTGAGTTTGAAAGTCTCAAGAAGCGTTTCAAGCCAGTTGGACTTCTATCTGGATGCTACTACGCTAGCAAACCAGATTGAAGGAAAAACCAGTCTGTTGGCATTCAATTAACTTCACCAATACTATCCTGCCTTTCCGCTCCTCACACTGGAAAAATCAGCGCGGGTGAACAACAAAAGAACCTAGATAAATAATTTCTGTTGCGCCAAGAAGTATTGATTTACTTAGTACAATGCAGGTCTTGGGCTGGCAGATCCGCAAGTTTTGTAGAATCTTCTGATTCTGAAGAGGCAGGAGGCAAGGACAAGGGGGAAAAAATTAGATTAGGATAATGTCAATAAAGAGTTCAAGGCTGTGATGTGGCTCAAAAACGCGGTCGATGGATAATTAATGTGGTCTTGGTGCTGGCACTGCTAGCATTTGTGGGTTTTTCGGTGCTGCCTTTGCTGGGTAGTATCTTGGGCGAAGACCGCTCTTTGGCAGTGGCGACAACTACCCCCAACTCGGCGGCGGATCAGCCAGAAAAGCTGCGCGATCAAGCTAAGGGCTATGAGTTGGTGTTGCAGCGGGAACCAGATAATCGCACTGCTCTCCAAGGCTTGTATGAGGCGCGGTTGAAGTTGGGAGATCTGCAAGGGGCGATCGCGCCTTTGGAAAAATTTGCTCAGTTGAATCCGGAGCAGACGGAGTATGCGGTTTTACTGGCCCAAGCGAAACAATATTTAGGCGATCGCGAGGGAGCCGCTGTAGCCTATCGCACGGTACTGAAGTTGAAACCAGGGGATTTGAATGCTTTACAAGGGTTAGCGGCTTTGTTGCAAGACCAAAAGTTGCCGGAAGCGGCGATTGGATTGCTGCAAGATACTTTGAAAACCGCCACTCAAGTTAATCAAACCCAACCCGGCAGTATTGATGTGCCAGCGGTACAGTTACTCCTTGGTCAAGTTTATGTTAGTCAGCAACGTTATCAAGAGGCGATCGCTGTCTACGATGAAACTATCAAGGCTAATAAGCAAGATTTTCGCCCTGTATTAGCTAAAGCTTTGGTTTTCCAACAGTTGAAAAAGGATTCGGAAGCTAAACCTCTGTTCCTATCAGCGGTGGCTCTTGCCCCAGCGAAATACCAAGATCAAATTAAGAAGATGGCAGCAGCTAAACCTGCTCCTGCCCCTAGTAGTTCCCCAGGGGTAACTCCTAGTTCTCCAGCGGCTGCTCCTAGCAATAAAACTACTGCACCTGCGACTAAATAAGCCAGGACTTACGCAGCTACTATATAGTATCTTGGTGCGTTACTCGTTCCCAGGCTCTGCCTGGGAATGCCTATTGAGAGGCTCTGCCTCGGATGATCGCCACCCGAGGCAGAGCCTCTCGATGTCGGTTCCCAGGCAGAGCCTAGGAACCAGTTAAATCTCCGAGATCCTATTTGCTAGCGCAAACGCTCCGCGAACGCTACACTGCGTTTCGCTCAGGATGACAATAAGTCCTTGCGTAAGTCCTGTTGAAAATATCAAGTTGCGATCGGGATCACAACTAAAGCCATCTCATATCACCACACTAACCTTCGCAATTTTTGATACTTATTATATGAAGTTGAAATTTATGCAGGAGCATATTTTATGACTAATGAAGGTGTAAGTAATATAAAGGTAGCTAAAGAAGCATTAAAAACTGGGGCAGCAGCATCTGCTGCTGTAAGTGCTGCTACTGGTTTAATAGCTGGGAGCATTGGATGGGGAGTGTATAAACTTTTTGGTGGAAAAAAATAAAGATCGCCGAAAAACTCACAAAGTTAACAGCCTAGTTTCGTAGCCTATGGCTCAATACAGTTTAGTTAACTAAGTTCGTAGTTGGGCTTTAGCCCTAATCCGGAGAGGGCTGAAGCCCAACTACAAACTTTTGCGTTCTTTTATTTGTGACCACCTACTAACTAACTGAACCGTATTGGCCTATAGCTGTCGCCACGCTGCGCTATCGGCGGGCTTCGCCAACAGGATAATAATAATTCCTTGCGTAAGTCCGATAAATAACCAAACTGGGATAAATTTACTGGTTTTGAGCAATCGCCTAAAAATCACGACTCACAGGAATAGCGATCGCTTACTGTAATCCCAGCGATAGATTCTCCTTTCTCCAATCGCGTTCAGTCTCTTCATTTGCTGGAAATATACACTCAATTCTGATCTCCTGGAGAGTAATGTCATAGGGAGTACCTAAAGTCGCGATCGTTGAAAAAAACTGCCAATCTAAATCATTCTTCTTTAAGTGCATTGTAAGTAGTAAAGTATGCTGTACAGAATGACTCAGGTTTTTCCACAGATTGGAAGCATCAGGATAACTTAAGAGTTCCTCAAACAATGAGGCAGACTGTTCGCTCTCAATGGATGAATTGGCTTCGCGGTGTGTTCGCTGAAGTAAATGACTAGCCATCTCTTCCCAATTAGCAATAAATGGTCGTAATCCTTGCGGATCAAATACAACTCGCATCAAATTAATTTTTCCATCGATACAAAATAGGTCTTGCAACTTGTTTGGCTCGATAAAAGTGCTGAGAAGTCGGTTGGCTCCTTGATTGGTCTTGAGTAAATTCCAGTAGCGATCGATTACCAAAGCGGGATAGGGTTCTTGTTGTTGCAATATAAAAGCGATCGCTTTACTAATCAATGTCATTTCAGAAGCCGATAGATCGGTTTCTGCATGAATGGCTGCAAATCCAGCCGCACTGAGCATGAGATTTTGATGTCTGAGCGGAATTTCTAAAACCCTTGCTAATTGCAAAACCATCTCCTGACTGGGTTTGGCGCGTCCCGATTCTAGAAAACTGATGTGACGTTGGGAAACTTGACTACTCAGGGCGAGGTCAAGCTGACTGATATTTCGGCGATCGCGCCATTGCTTCAGTATGGTTCCAAAGGAATTTGGTTGATGCGAGATTGCTCGCTGCTGCATAGTAAATCTTTCAAAAAAATGAGTTTGATTACCTGTGAGGTAATTGCTTTGATTATCTCTCTTTGACATGATAATGGCAATGACATCCCGAAGTCATTCTTCTATTCAGCTCACAGGATCAACAACATGACCTTACTACGCCCTTTTTTAATTGCTGCGACATTGCTGATTTTTTCCGTATCAATTTATGTCATTGTCACAATGGGCATTAACTATCCAGCCGTCTATTTTAGTGATATGTTAAAGCTTGACTGGCGAACGCAGTTCAACACAGATCTTTTGATTGCTCTATGCCTATTCTTCATTTGGGTTGCATGGCGAGAAGGATTTACCGCCAAGGGATTTCTATTCGGATTTCTGTTCGTGAACTTGGGTTTTATGTTCGGATGTCTTTATTTGTTGTTCGCGACATATAAGGCAAATGGCGATATCAATGCTCTGCTACTAGGTGTCAATGCTGACAAGTGACTAAGATTTAGTATTAGTGAATCGTAGCGACTTTCAAGGCAGTCGCTACGATTATAATCAAGTTATTTGTTTTTCATTACTTAGTTTTGATTCGCCCAGCTCAAAAAAATTGCTGAGAGCCAGGGAAATTTGTTGAAAGCGATCGCTATCTTTGTGCATTGCTGCCATCATATTGTGAATATCCTGCTCAATCGAATCTAAATTGAGTTTTTCAACGATTGATTGCACTTGGGGAGAGGGATGGGGATATTCTTTTTGATAGACGGCAATCAGATAGAGCAAATCTTCTAAATATTGGGGCAGAGAATCAATTTGGCGATAAATTGGATCTTTGAGATCATCGGCAATTTCGGATACCAATTTCCCCAAAGCAGCGATTTTTTGGTTTTGGGCAATTTGGATCTGAGCCTGCTGTAATTCTTGAGTGGTTTGGGCTAGCAAAAGGTTTTTTTCTTCTAACTGATTTTCTAGCCAGCATAATTTCAGTTGATTTTTGATTCGCAATACTACTTCTGCTTCCTGAAAAGGTTTGGTAATATAATCGGCTCCCCCCACATCAAAAGCCTTGGCTTTGTCTACAATATCGTCGAGAGCGCTAATAAAAATTATCGGGATTTCGCGAGTGCGATCGCTTGATTTCAGATGATGGCAAGCTTCATAACCATTCATATCCGGCATATTAATATCTAACAATATTAAGTCCGGGGGAGTAGTTTCACAAGCGGTAATTGCCATCTGTGCATTTAAAGATTTGCGAACTTTGTAGCCTTGTTCGCTTAGGAGTGCCGATAACAGACGCAAATTATCGGGCATATCGTCAACTACTAAAATATTGGCTTGGTAGTTTTTGGCTGGTTTGCTATTCATTGCACTCTCGATTATCTAGTTTTTAATTGCCAAAATATCAGTTTTCTAGTCAAGTCACTTCGCTCTAATTCAAAAAAGGTCAACTCATGGAGAGTTTTGATTGAGTTAATTCCATAATCTTTTGAAATTCAAAGTTATTTGCCAAATCTTTCAGGACATTAGCCAAATTTGCATTCTCAGCCGGGATTTGGCCAATTAATTCTAAAATCACATCATCATTGCACTCGCAGGCAGCATAGTTGAGTTGTTCCACCCAATCAGTGGGCATTTGCAATAAGTATTGCTTTAAATCTTCTCCCGCAATGGTTTGGGAACTTTCTGGTTCTGAGTTCACTGCATCTTCTTGGTCATAAATATAAACTACTCCTAAATGTTTGGCAATTTTTTCCAGCAAGAAACTTTCTTGAAAAGGCTTACGAATAAAATCATTGCATCCGGCAGAGAGAATGGTTTTTCTTTCTTCTTCAAAGGCACTGGCAGTTAAGGCAATAATGGTAGTGGCTTCACCTTTGAGATGGGTTTTAATTTCTTTGGTGGCGGTATAACCATCCATCACAGGCATTCGCATATCCATACAAATTAAGTGGGGTTCCCAACTTGACCATAAATCAATTGCTTCTTTGCCATTTTCGGCTTCGCGTACCTGAAAACCAATGGATGAAAGTAGCAAAGTTAATAATAGGCGACTTTCGGGACGGTCGTCTACGACTAGAATCCGATACTCTGGTTGATTAGGCGCGAGACTTCTAACTTTTAAGGTCGGTGAAGAGGGAATAATGTCACCTGTTTCTACTGTTTCCACTTGAATATGAAATTCAAATTTACTGCCTTGTCCAACTATACTACTAACGCTGATATCTCCTCCCATGAGTTGCACAAATTTCCGACTGATGGGCAAACCTAAACCCGTGCCTTGTTGGGAATTCTGCCCGCTGCTGGTTTGTCCAAAGGCTTCAAATAATAGATGAATTTCTGACTGGGCAATTCCTGGTCCAGTATCAGTAACTTCAAAGTAAAGTTGAACTTGAGAGTTTGGCAGTGGCGATCCTTCGGGAAGCACTGATATGGGAGCAGATTGGACTTGGAGGGTAACACTCCCTGTTTGGGTAAATTTGATGGCATTGCCTAAAATATTAATTAGAACTTGTCGTAATTTGGCTTCGTCAGCATGGATATAAGTCGGCAAGTCGATGGCAAGATCGAAAATTAACTCTAATTCTTTTGCCTGCGCTCTTAACCGCAGCATGGAATGGAGGTTATCCAGCATCTGAACTAGATTAAAGTTGCCTAGATTGAGGACAGTTCTACCTGCTTCAATTTTGGACATTTCCAAAATATCATTAATTAGGTTTAAAAGATGTTCGCCAGCGCGATTAATAATGGTTAAATTTTCTTGGTGCTTGGAGTTTAAATCGCGATCGCGGCTCATCAGTTGGGCGAAGCCTAGAATGGCATTCAGGGGGGTTCGTAATTCGTGGCTCATATTGGCTAAAAACTCGCTTTTGGCGCGGTTAGCTCCATCAGCGGCGATCGCGGCTTTTTGTAAGGCGAGGGATTGCCGTTGAGTTTGGGCGAGCAGTTCTGCTTGCTGCAAAGCTACTCCTAATTGAATGCCAATTTGAACCACAATATTAATTTCGGCTTCCGTCCACTGTCGAGAGGTAGAATTCTGATAACTAGCTAGCAAACCCCAGAGTCTGCTGCCGCTAAAAATGGGGACAATAATATAGGATTTGGCTTGAAACTGCTCTAGTAGTTTGACGTAACAATCAGGAAATCCCCCTTGATAGATATCAGCAACTGCCACGTAACTTGTGCCTTGGTTGTAGATTCCTCCCTGATTCTCTTGCAAATAAGTATCGGCGATGGGTTCGCTATCAAAGGTTTTGGCAGTACAATTTTGATCTTCTACAGATCGATCTAGCCAATGGGGGTTTTCCATTTGGGCTAATCGCAAACAATTCCAGCCCTCCCCAACCGACTCAGCCACAAATTCGCCACTCCAGTCAGGATTAAACTGATAAACTACGGCGCGATCGCATTTCAATACCCTTCGCAGTTCGGAAGTAGTAGTAGTAAAAATTTGTTCAATATCTAATGTTTGGCGGATTTTTTGGACAATGGCAGCGATCGCCTTTTCTCTTTCGGCACTTTCCCGCAAAGCTTCTTCTACCAATTTGCGGTCTTTAATATCAACGGTATAGCCCACAATTTCTATAGGTTCCCCAGCAGAATTTCTAATTAAGCGTAAGAGGGCATACATCCAACGATAGCTACCACTAGCATCCAAAAAGCGGTATTCGTGGGCATGGGAATTAGTTGCCATTAACTGGGGCATGGCAGCAAAAACCTGGGGTAAATCGTCGGGATGAACATGACTAATCCAAAAATTCGCATCTGCCAAAAATTCGCTGGCTGGATAGCCCAAAATATCAACCACATTCTCGCTACAAAAAGTCATGGCATAGTCTCCCTCTGGTTTGCAACTATGGATCACGGCGGGGCTAGCCGCGAGCAAGTGTTGCAGACGAGCTTGGGCGGAAGCTAATTCAATTTCGGCTAGTTTGCGATCGCTAATATCAATCACGTGACCAATTATTTCCTGGGGTTCGCCGCGATCGTTGCGAATTAATCTGAGTTGATTATACATCCACCGATAATTGCCGCCAGCAGCCAAAAAGCGGTATTCATGGACGTATAACCCAGTTGTAAATAAATTTGGTAGGTTGGTAAATACCCCAGGTAGATCTTCTGGGTGAATGAGGCTTGACCACAAATTAGGATCGTCTAGAAACCTTTGAGCTTCATATCCTAATATCGGCTGAATATTTTCGCTGCAAAAGGTCATGGGAAAGTTGTCATGGGGGATAGAACTAAACAGAATTGCTGGACTAGAAGAGAGTAAATATTGCAACCGATTTTGGGTTGTCAATAATTCCATTTCTGCCCGCTTGCGATCTGTAATATCTAGGACAATTGTGCCAATACTTCTAGGACATCCTGGGACTTCGGGGATGGGAAAATAGGAGCAAGACCAATGGTGAATTTGGTCTGGTTCTTTGGCTGTACCGCCGGAGAATTCTAAATTAGTAATTGGTACGCCTGTATCCCAGATTTGCTGAAATAACCCTTCTAGGGTAGGGGCAATTTGGGGCATAATTTCCCGGACGAATTTGCCAATATGGACGGCAACTGAAAACCCATCGATCTCTGCTAATTGGGGATTAATTTGCACAAATCGAAATTCATTATCGATGATGTTCATTCCCAAGGGAGCATTGAGGAAAAAGGCGTTAAATCTGGCTTCTCGCAGGGCTAATTCCTGTTCCAAGGCTTTGCGATCGCTAATATCTTCGACTATTTTAACGATATATTTTGGTTCCCCAGTCATTTCTCTGACTAGGGATGCCGTTAAATTAGTCCAAATCGGTTGACCATCAGGACGAATAAACCGCTTTTCTAGGGAATAGCTTTGAATTTCTCCGGCTAATAGTTGGCGGATTTGGGCTAAATCTGGCGCTAAATCCTCTGGGTAAGTAATTTCCGAAAAAGTCAGCCCCCTCAATGTGCTTTCGTCATAGCCAATAATGTCGCAAAAACCGGGATTAACTTGTAAAAATTGACCCTGGGGCGATACTTGGGCAATGCCAATGGCAGCATATTCAAAGATGGCACGGAAACGCTGTTCGCTCTCTCGCATGGCGGCTTCGGCTTGCTTGCGTTCGGTAATATCCATTGCCGTGCCGAACAATCCCAAAAGTTCGCCTTGTTCGCCAATTAGCGTCCGCCCTTTGGCGTTAATATGCCGAATTTCTCCACTGGACAGACAAACCCGATAGTCAACATTATATGGTGTGCCAATGGCGATCGCCTTCTCCACTGCTCGCAGCCAGAGGGGGCGATCTTCAGGATGAATTTGTTCCAATAGTTCATCAAAGGTTGGTGTTTCACCAAACTCTCTTTCAAAGATTCCAAAAAGTTCCTCTGACCAGCTAATTTTTCCTGTATTTAAGTCAAATTCCCAATTGCCCATTTTAGTAATTTTTTGGGCTTCTTGCAATTGTTGGGTCAGTTTTAAGGCAGCTTGTTCGGCGAGTTTGCGGTCAGTAATATCCATCACGGTTCCCGCCATCCGAATCAAATTTCCGAACTCGTCAAAAATCGGTTCGTGATTAACTTCTACATAGCGCAGCGTGCCATCGGTATGGATAATTCGTAAATCACCTTTATGGTTTTTTTTGTTAGCAATTGACTCGTTCAAGCCTGCTAAATAACTGGGTAAATCTTCCGGATAAATTATTCTCTCTTGAGTTTCTTGCGCCGTTGGTGCTGGTAAGTTGGGATCGAGTCCGTGAATCCGAAAAACTTCTTCTGTCCAAAAAGTTTTCCCAGTTGCTAAGTCAACTTCCCAACTGCCAACTCTGGCAACTCTTTGCGCTTCTCGCAACTTGGCTTCGCTTTGGCGGAGCTTTTCTTGAGCGGCTTTGCGTTCGCTAATATCTTTATGAGTTCCTGCCATTCGTGAGGGTTTGCCATCGGGATCTCGCTCGACTACTTTGCCCTCGGTGAGAATCCATTGCCATTTACCAGCTTTATTCAGCATCCGCACTTCGGCTTCGTAGATTGGAGCATATCCAGCTAAATGGGCGTTGAGGAGTGGGATAACATGAAGTTTGTCCTCTGGATGGAGCAGTCTATCCCAGGATTCAAAGTTGTTTTCAATTTCTGCCACTGTGTATCCCAGTATGGCTTTCCACTGGGAATCAAAATAGGTTTTTCCAGTAACAATATTCCAATCCCACCAACCTAAATTACTGGCAGCGATCGCTAATTGCAATCGTTCGCTGGCAACTTGCAAGGCGGCATCAATTTGTTGGCGTTCAATTTCGGCACTGGCACGGGCGGCAAAAATTTGGAGAATTGATTCTTTAGTGCGATCGCGCCGAATTGGTTGGCTATTCAAGACTGCTAAATTGCCCAAAATTTGCCCAGATGAATTAACTAATGGTACTGCCCAATAACTATGGAGATTTAATGCCACTAACATTCCATATTCGGGAAAAAGAGCTTGTAAGTTATCGGCATAGTAAGCCATTTCCCCCACTATAACTTGTTCGCAGGGAGTCCCAGCTAGACAAAATTCAACATCTTCTTCCCAGTTGGTTTCTCGCCAAAAAGCTAAGGTACGCATACTGGTTTTACCATCGTCTTTTAACTCGCTGACGACAGCACAGGAAACTTGCAGAACTTGGGCCAGATGTTGGACGCAAGAGCGAAAAAACTCCCGTCCAGTTGCCGTCGCTGTACCTTCAACAATTAATTTTAGCGCCGCTTCTCGCTGCTGGCGTTCGACAATTTCCTGTTGTAGTTCCAAATTGCGCCGATCGAGTTCGGCCCGGGCTTGTTTTTCTTGTTCCAGCAATTCGGCTTGAGCGATCGCAATCCCTAATTGGGCCGCAATTTGTTCGAGTAATTCAATTTCTTCTTTTGTCCAATGTCGGAAGCGATCGCACTGTTGCAACGAGAGCAATCCATTGGGTTGATCTTGATAGGAAGTGCGAATTGCCAGCATTGATTTAATTTGATTTTCCTCTAGTATGGCTGGCATTGGTGGGGCTTGAAATAGAGGCTCAGTAAAGACATTATCCGAGGGAACTGCGGCATCTTGGAATAATAGCTGCTCCATGTGGGGGTTATTTACCCTAGGAATCCGTGCCTCTCGCAGAGAAATATACCCCGGTACTAAATATTCAGCACTAACCGGAACATAGTCAGTAAGCGCATATTTATGAATTAGCGCTCGACTAACTCCAAAGGCGGCCCCAATTTCCTGAACGGCGGTGTCTAAGACAGTTTGTAAATCCAAGGGAGAGCGAATTTCTTCGGTAATTCTTTTTAGTAAGTTCGTCCGGTTTAATTGCTGTTGGAGGATAATTTCTGATTCTTTGCGGTGGGTAATATTGCGAATTACAATTAGGACAGAATCGATCGAGTTATGGCTATCAAATTCGGGGACAATATGCCAAGAGTAGTATTTAGTTGCAGTTTTAGTAGGAATAGCAATTTCTAGTTTTTTATGCTTACCAGTATCAAAGGCTCTTTGAATAGTTTGTTTGCAAAGCTCAGTTAATTCTGTTGACAGTCCCAAAATCTCAATTTTTTCACCAATCACTGCCGCCGCCGGAATTTTGGTTTCAATTACAAAACTGGGGTTGACGTAGATTAACTGCAATTGCCGATCGATGCGAATAATTTGATCGGGAGTGTTTTCTACTATGGTTCTAAATTGTTGTTCCCGTTGGTTTAAGTTGGTTTCAGCAAACTGGCGATCGCTTGTCTCTCTTTTTAATTCCGCATTCTGGACTGCTAGTTGGTTTCTCAAGGCTTGCAGCCGCAATTGCTGGGTAACTCGCGCTACTACTTCGGCGGGATAAAGAGGCATCGAAATCCAGTCGGCAGTGCCATTAGCAAATGCGCCAGCGGACAAATTGACATCAATTTTGGCGGTAGGCGATCGCTTAATAAAAATAATCGGAATATTTTTAGTTTTGGAGTTGGCTTGCAAGTTAGTCAGCAGGCTTTTTTGATCGATGAAAATTAGTTGAGGTGGATTGGTTTGGGCAACTTTCAAGGCTAGGGTACTATTAGCCGCTACTTGCACTTGATATCCAGTGGTAGATAAAATTTCAAATAACTGCCCCGCGCTTTCAGCACCGCTGGCAACTAAAATATTAATCGTAGAATAATTATTTTTGCTTTTCATAGGTAATCCCACTTCGATCTCGCCCAAATTTTATGGCTATTCTGACCGATATTGCGCCCTAGATGGAGTTGATCTGATTGCAATTATGTCAACACAAAAATGTTTTATAGCTCAACATTATATAAAGGGACAATTTTATGCTCCGACAACTGCGAGATTGGCAATTAAGCGATCGCATGGCGATCTCAATTCAGATCTCAAAGTTGCCATTTTATCTTATAAATGTGAAGATCTGGTGAATTTTACGGAATAAGTTTGCGGTGAATACATTTCAAGAGTTGACACTCTCAGGTCTAAAGACACGCTCAATTCTAACAGGACTTACGCAACGCCTCTATCAGTAGGGTGTGTATAGCCTGCGGCATGGCTACGCTAAAGCGCAGCGTAACGCACCATCAACTCTATTATTGCCTCTTTATATCACTCTGCCCGACGGTGGACTAAGGTTGCTGTGGCTTGATCTGTTGGTACTAATAACATTTCGCTAATGTTAACATGAACTGGTCGAGTTACGCAGAAGAAAACGGCATCAGCGACATCGGTAGGGGTTAAAGGAGTCAGTCCTTGATAAACCTTTTTAGCTCTTGCGGTATCACCATGAAAACGCACCGAACTAAACTCTGTTTCTACCATGCCGGGATCGATGGAAGTTACCCGCACTGGCGTACCTAAAAGATCCTGTTTTAAGCCTTCCGAAATGGCTCTGACTGCTGCTTTAGAACCGCAATAAACATTTCCTTTGGGATAGGTTTGATGCCCTGCAATGGAACCAATATTAACTACATGACCGCGATCGCGCTTCACCATTCCCGGTACAACTGTTCTGGTAATATACAATAAACCTTTAATATTGGTATCAATCATTTCTTCCCAATCAGAAATGCTACCTTCATGCAGTTTGTCTAAACCACGACTCAACCCAGCATTATTAATTAATATATCAATTTCAGCCCAATCAGAGGGTAACTGAGATAAACAAGATTCGACTTGAAAGCGATCGCGCACGTCCAATTCTAGCAAATGCACTGGACAAGGAGCCAAACTTGCCGCTAATTCCTCCAACCGCTGCCGACGGCGTGCTGCCAAAATCAATCTTGCCCCCGTTTGGGCAAACACTTGGGCGCAAGCAGCCCCAATCCCGCTACTAGCACCAGTAATCAAAATAATTTGGTTGTGGATAGAAATCATACTTGATTTAAAATTCAGATTAGACTATTTTATTGAGGCGATCGCATATTTTACCAAAAATGGGAGATATTCAATCACTGGGTACACTGCTACGTCAGCTATGTATTAGTTCAATCCTAGCATTAAGCTTAACCCTGTTAAGTTCAGTTCAACCTGTTTTTGCCGCCTCATCAACACAACCGCTACGTTGCAGTCTCGGCGTTTATCTGCTGTCGCTACAAGAGTTAAACGTAGCTGAGGGATCTTTTGGGGCAGATTTTTGGATTTGGATTAACTGTCCCCAAAAATCTCCTGATGTTTTACAAAAGATGGATTTTGTCAACTCCAAACAGATTAATCCTAGTTTAGATAGCGACCAGGAAAAAGGAAAGATTTATTGGTCAAACCGCAAAATTCAAGGAGTCTTTAAACATGATTGGAATGTGGTTAACTTTCCCTTCGATCGCCATCGGCTCAAAATTGAAATAGAACACGGCTTGCTAGATGTAGATCAGTTGGTTTACCAACCAAATAATCAGATATCCACCTATCAAAAAAACATCGGATTTGATGGATGGAAGATTACTAAGTTTAGACTACGAGAATATCCAAAACGATATGAAACTACCTATGGCGATCCTACTCTCGATCCTGCCCAGGGCAGCCAATTTTCCCATGTGGATGTGGAAATATTTATTCAACGCAGTTCGTTAATTATTTTCGCCAAGCTAACTACAGTAGTTTATCTGGCATTGGCAATTTCTTTGGCAGTGTATTTTGTCCAAGAATTTGAAGCTCGAATGGGTACTTTAATTGGCGCTCTGTTTGCGATTGTGATCAACCAACAAGTTGTCGATTCTACTCTAGGAAAAGCCGATGGGTTCAAGTTAATTGACGCAATTCACATTACCGCAATGTTTTATCTGTTGGTAGCAGTTATATTGGCAATTTTATCATATCGAGATGGAGAACAAGGCCGAGAAGAAATAGCCATACGTCGCGATTTTCTCAGTTTTAAGATTTCCGCCATTTCATTTGTCATTATCAACTTGATTCTAATTGGTTCTGCGGCGATCGCTGGTTAGGAATGAAAAATCAATAACTTGATAATAATCCAATACAGTTCAGTTAACTAAGTTCGTAGTTGGGCTTTAGCCCTAATCTGGAGAGGGCTAAAGCCCAACTACGAACCTTTGCGTCCTTTGCGTTAAAAAAATCGTTTATCTACTGCCAGAATTACCGGGATCTACAACCTGCAAGCGTTGAGTTACTGTCGTAATCCCGCCGGAGCGGACTAAGACTGCGGAAATCCAGTAATTACCCTCTTTGATTGGAGCTTTCCCTAACTTGAATAAACCGCCAGCCGTCAACAATTCCATATTAACTTTGACAGGCTTGAGATAACTTTCGGCTCGCACGGGTTGCTCTAGGGCTGTTCCCATGAGTAAATTATTCCCCAAGGGTTCTTGGACAATGGCATCAAAGGAATAATCTTGTCCGATGCGGACTTTTTCTGGTAGCTGTACCTCAACTACCGGGGGTTCTACCCCAGTGGTGGTTTGGGTATGTTCAGAGAGAATTTCCTGGCGGACAATTTTGTTGTCTTCAATTTGCTGGCGCGATCGCAAGGTAGACTCAATCTTACTATTTTTGCCATTAATGGACTGCAAGCCAGTAATTTTGGTGACAGTTTCCACTGCAAAACCTGTCCCGCTGGGTTGCCAAGATCGCAATTCAGTGGTGTAACTTAATTTAGAATAAAGTTGCCAAAGTTCAGTTAATGCTGATTCCAGGCGTTGACGATTCAAACCGTCACCGTGGGTAAAATTAGGGCTGTAGAATTCTATCACCCCTTTAATGTCCCGACGGTTAGCCGCTGCGTCAATTTGCTTCAGGGTATTTTGTACCTGAGCAGGTGCAGTTTGAGGACTTTCAGCATGGGCGGTATGGGGAGCCAGCAGACTAGCTAACCCAATTGTTACTCCGGCAAGGGGAGCAAAATAGCGACGGGGGAGCGAAATGACCGGAAATTTAGCGACAATTTTCCAGAACTGAGTGGAGAGGGGGGAGTTAGACATTGATAAAGCTAAATTAATTGTTCAATGTTATTGGTTATCTGTCGGTGGCGATGGGAGATTGGTTGCCCTAGACTGATGAGTAGGAATCCCTATGAATACCGATCTTAACTGAAGTACGGGCAAGCTGGAGGAGAAAAAATATTTTGGCACAGGCAGCGATGCGATTATTAATAGCAGCTAGTGGTACGGGGGGACATTTGTTTCCGGCGATCGCTTTGGCGGAACAACTACCAGATATGGAGATTGAGTGGTTGGGCGTGCCTAACCGTCTAGAAACCCAGTTAGTTCCCGCTCGGTATCCCCTACATACGGTAGCAGTAGAAGGCTTTCAGCAGCCATTGGGAGTGGGCAGCATTGCCATTGTGCTGCGGTTAGCCCAGTCCATCTGGCAAGTGCGAAAGTTGCTGAAAGAGGGTAAATTTGATGGCTTATTTACCACCGGGGGTTATATTGCCGCTCCAGCAATTATAGCGGCGCGATCGCTTTCCCTGCCAATTATTTTCCACGAATCCAACGCCCTTCCCGGCAAAGTCGCTCGGTGGTTTAGTCGTTGGTGTAACGTTGCCGCCTTGGGATTTGAAGCCGCCGAGGAATATTTTCCCCCCATTCAAACCGCTTATCTGGGTACTCCTGTTCGCACCCAATTTCGCACGCCCCAAAAATTAGATTTACCCCTGCCAACTGATGTTCCCCTAATTGTCATTACTGGCGGCTCCCAAGGTGCAGTTGCCATCAACCAATTAATTCGCCAGTGCGCTCCCCAATGGTTAGCGGCTGGAGCCTGGATTTTTCATCAAACGGGAGATAAAGATCCCGATGTTGATAGTTTACAACACCCCCATTATATTGCTCAACCCTTTTATGACAACATGGCTGGTTTATTCCAGCGAGCCAATTTAGCTATTAGTCGGGCTGGGGCGGGGACCTTAACCGAACTTGCTGTTACCCACACTCCAGCAATTTTAATTCCCTATCCCTACGCCGCCGAAAATCATCAAGCCTTCAATGCCGATGTCTTTGTCAAAGCTGGGGCAGCGCTAGTTTTTAATCAATCAGAATTGACTGCTCCCCTGTTAGAAAGTAAAGTTTTAGAATTGGTGCGATCGCCCGATTTATTAGCCCAAATGTCCACCAAGGCAGCAGCTTTAGCTATTCCTGATAGTGCCGAACGGTTGGCAGTGTTGGTCCAGCAATTATTAACTGTCGGGCATCGGGAATCTGGTTGACTGTAAAATTGCTTTTAAGATGGTTGTTCCTGTAGGGGCGATCGCCCCTACCCATCGCTATAATTGTTGTACCTCTATCAGTGTTTTGTTGGGTTTTGCTGTCGCGCAACCCAACCTACGATTATCATCAAGTTATTGATTTTTCATTCCTCATGACTTACGCAGACCCTCTACATATAGTGTTTTGTAGGGGCAATCCCCCCGTGGTTGCCCCTATTCCTAGGATAGTTGCGTAAGTGCTGATAGAGAATAGAGGGGAATAATTTTAGTTTTTTTCATAAAAAAACCCCTCCTTAATCAAGAGGGGAGTTAAAAATTTGCCGACCAAAAACAGAAGATTACTTCCAATCTTTGTCAGCTTGGGCAATCACGTAGGCGGCAACGTCAGCAATTTGGGTTTCATTTAGCTTGCCTAAAAAGGCTGGCATTGCCCGTTTGCCCTTGGTGACTTGCTCGATCACGGCTTCTTCAGAATACTTTTTGTACTTTTCTAAAGCAGCTTTTTTGAGCGTCTTCTTTCCTACCACCACATTACCGCCACCAATATGGCAAGTAGTACAGTTGGCATTGAAGATTTTGGCTCCTTCTTCCAGATTGCCAGCCAAAGCGGGGCTGCTAAAACTGAATGTCAGCAAGGCGATCGCTAATAGAGCCAGAGATATGAGCTTTTTCAATTTAGTTCTCCTCCGTGGGATCGAAAAATTTGTTGCGGGTTTATTTTACCTTGATGGTTTTCTCGGTTAACGAACGGCTTTACCGCCACCCCATTGTTCATGAAGAATTTTGGGTTGAGTCAGAATGTGACCAGCGATCGCGACTAGATCTTCTTCCGTCAGATTTCTCATGCTGGCGAAGATATCAGCGCTGCTAGTGCTGGGGTGTAATTCCGCAATTGATTTTACCCCATCATAGGTTTTGGGGTTATGGAGATAATCTACCAAGTTGGCAATGTTATCGCGGGGGGGATTGGCTCCACCCAGGTCTGTCGGGCTAAGGCTGAGATTAAAATCAGTTTTGGTTATGCCTCCGGCATGGCATTGAGCGCAGGCATAGTTAAACAGGCGCTTACCTTCCTTGGCTTGTTTCTGAGACAAGGTAATCGTCTCACCCTGATCATTCAGTTTGACTGTGCGCGTGGCTTCGTCTAATTCTATTGCCGTTGCCCCTCTGACAGCTTGAAAAGCGAAAAATAAAGTCGCCACAGCCAGCAAAATGAATCGCTTTAGCATGGTTCTCCTTAAAAAATTTGGCTCAGTAATCGAATGCTCAACACAGCTTTGCTTTCAATCTCTATAAATGATTGAGTTGCTCTCAATATCATCCCACGGAGGGGCGCGACCTCATCCGAAAATCAGGCGGCGAGCTTAGGAAAGTTTGCTAGCGGCGATCGCGGGTTCGGGAATGGAGTGGGTGGGCGGTTTGGGTGGGGATGGTTGATGGAGCAGAATTAACTGTACCAAGGTATTTTTGAGTTGGGTGCGGGGAACGATCGCGTCTACCAAACCGTGCTGGAGCAGGTATTCTGAGGTTTGGAAGTCGTCGGGGAGTTTTTCTCGGAGGGTTTGTTCAATTACCCGCCGTCCAGCAAAGCCAATGGTGGCTTTGGGTTCGGCTAAAATAATATCGCCCAACATGGCAAAGCTGGCAATTACGCCGCCTGTGGTGGGATTGGTGAGGACGGGAATATAAAGTAGTTTGGCTTGGCGATGAAGTTCTAGCGCTCCGGAAATTTTGGCCATCTGCATCAGGCTTAACATTCCTTCTTGCATTCTGGCTCCACCGGAGGCGCAAATAATAATTACGGGCAAGCGTTCTTGAGTGCCTTTTTCAATCAGCCGAGTTAGTTTTTCCCCCACCACTGAACCCATACTGCCGCCCATAAATCGGAAGTCCATCACGCCTAGGGCAGCGGGATTGCCTCCAATTTGCCCCAATCCGGTGACGACGGCATCAGTTAACCCGGTTTTTTCCTGGGTTTCCCGCAATCTGTCGCTGTAGGGTTTGCGATCGCGAAACTTGAGAGGATCGGTAGGAAACAGATTCTCATCTAGGGGTTGCCAAGTATCTATATCAATTAGTTGGCGGATGCGTTCTTCGCTGCTGACTCTCCGGTGGGCGTTGCATTCCAAGCAAACCATTTGATTGGCGCGTAAGTCTTTGGTGTAGGCAAGAACTCCACACTCGTCGCACTTTGTCCATAACCCATCAGCGATTTCTCGTTCTTCTTGGGGGGTAGGGGCAGTAGAACCTGATTTTCGGCGGTTGGCAAACCAATCAAATAGAGACATGGGAATGGGGAAGATAGGGAACAGGGAATAGGGAATAGGGGAAAGTTAATTAATTTTCTGGTTTTTCGGTTTGGTCTTCTTCGGGAGGACTCAATAATAATAGGGCTGTCCACTTGTCCGGCGATCGCACTTGCAAAGCGGCGGGACTTCCTTGCCCCAAATAGGAAGATATGCCCAAATCAACAATTCGACTGGGAATTTTATGGGCTGCCAGCACTTGCTGGATCAACTCTGCTTCCCAACGGGTGCTAGTTGTTTTTACGGTAATCCACGACACAGAACGATCTTATCAAAGCGTGAGTGGGCAATCGATCAAATTGTGGGGAAGAAAATTTGCATATAGGTGCTGATAATTGCTCTACCCCAAAAGATGGTGAGTAATGCGCCCAGGGCAAGGAAAGGACCGAAAGGCATGGGTTGACGGCGATTTAGCCAGCCCAGGGCGATCGCTCCTCCCCCAACAAAGGCTCCCAAGGCACAGGCTAAAAATCCTGCCAGAAGTAAGTATTTCCAACTTAACCAGGCTCCCATCATCGCGGCTAATTTGGCATCGCCTCCCCCCATCGCCGCTTGTCCAAAGGCCATGGAACCCCCAAAGGCAATGATGTCAAATAACCAAATTCCAATTACTGCCCCAATAATCCCAGACATCAAGTAGTGGGAACCCTCGACTAAACTGCCTTGGTGCATAAATCCCCGGAACCCTTGAAAGGCTAAACCCAGTACCAATCCGGATTTAGTTAGGGCGTTGGGCAAGGTCATGGTATCAATGTCAATCAGAGTGAGGGCTAAGAGCCAGGTGGCAAATACCCAATAACCCAACATTTGTAGAGGGTTATTCCAAAAAGACCAAAATATCCACAAAAATAAGATGCCTGTAACTGCTTCGACGATGGGATAGCGGCTCGATATTGCCGTTTTACAGTGGTGACAGCGCCCCTTTAACCATAACCAACCTAACACGGGGACGTTTTCCCGTCGGCCTAATTGGTGCAGGCAGTGGGGACAGCGGGAGGGAGGCCAAAGCAGGGATAATCCAGCGGGCAATCGGTAGGCGATGACGTTGATGAAACTGCCAATGGATGAACCCAGAGCCAAGACGAGGGCGCTAGCTAACAGCGCAAACAGAATATCCATAAAAAATTAATTCCCCAAGGGCGATAGCGCTAACGCGATCGCAGAGCTTCGCAGAAGGAAGAATTATTCTTAATACAATACAGTTCAGTTAAGTCTGATCCCCCCTAACCCCCCCTTAAAAAGCAGGGCTGTTTCACGCTAGGATTTTTGACGGTCTGAAAGCCTTGCTTTGCAAGGCTTTCAGACGATAATTTCTACCAAGAAGGTCGGAATTATTAAAAACTCCTGTTTTGCCCACTGGGAGAGGCGTTGGAAAGCCTAAGATCGGAAATTGAACGTTAGCGTGAAACAGCCCTGCCCTTAAAAAGGGCGAAGCTCAGTCGAGCCGGGGATTTAGGGGGATCTCCGAAATATCCAGGACTTACGCATTTACTCTGCATATAGCGTTGATGGTGCGTTACGCTGCGCTAACACACCCTACTGATGGAGCATTGCGTAAGTCCTGATATCAACAGTTTTAACTGAACCGTATTGATTCTTAATGTTCTTCCCCATAGATTAATTTAATAGAGTTCTGACTCAATCTGGCTGAAAGGGACAAAACATTCTTGGGGGAGCAGAACGGGTTTATTGGCAAAAATCAGTTTGCCACGGTGGGTAAAACGGTCGATTGCCACTCCTAGGGGGCGCTGTCCGCGATTGGGATGGACTTCGGAATAAGTCCGATAAATCTGGTTAGCGGCTCTCAATAAAGAGGGGTCTAGCAACACCGGGGTATCCATCTGACAATTGGGGATTGGGGGGGTGGAAATTTTGGAGGATGCCTAACTTTCTAGCACTTCAATCAAGGCATCACCCATAGCGCGACAGCCGAGGAGTTTCATCCCTGGAGACATAATATCTCCCGTGCGATCGCCGCGATCTAAGACTTGCAGGACTGCTTGTTCAATCATATCAGCGGCGGCGGGTTGGTCGAGGGCATAGCGCAACATCATGGCAACGCTGAGGACTTGGGCGAGGGGATTGGCTTTATCCTGTCCGGCAATGTCGGGAGCAGAACCGTGGACTGGTTCAAATACGCCGGGTCCTGATGCACCCAAACTAGCGGAAGGTAACATTCCGATACTACCTGTCAGCATAGCAGCTGCATCGGAGAGGATGTCGCCAAACAGGTTTCCGGTAACAATGGTGTCAAATTGTTTGGGCCAGCGGACTAGCTGCATGGCGGCGTTATCTACATACAAATGGGATAATTCGATGTCGGGATATTCCGGGGCTAGTTGGGTGATGCGATCGCGCCATAATTGGGATACTTCCAAAACGTTAGCTTTATCGACGGAACAAAGTTTTTTGCCCCGTTTTTGGGCGGTTTCAAAGGCGACTTTGCCAATCCGATCAATTTCGGATTCGGAGTAAACCATTGTATTTACTCCCCGTTTTTCTCCGGTTTCGCTGGTAAAAATCCCCTTGGGTTGTCCGAAATAGATCCCGCCAGTGAGTTCCCGCACCACCATAATATCTACGCCCTCCACTACTTCTGGTTTCAAGCTGGAGGCATCAATTAGTTGGGGTAAAATCTTGGCGGGGCGCAAGTTGGCAAATAATCCCAATCCGGCTCGCAGTCCCAAAAGTCCGGTTTCGGGGCGTTGGTGGCGGGGCAAATTATCCCATTTATAACCGCCAATGGCGGCGAGCAACACGGCATCGCTCTGACGACAAGTTTCTAAAGTCTCTTTGGGTAAGGGTTCCCCAGTGGCATCAATGGCAGCACCGCCAATCAGGGCGGTTTTAAATTCGATTTGCAAATTGAATTTTTGGGCGATGACTTTCAGCACGTCTGCGGCTACTGCCATAATTTCTGGACCAATGCCGTCGCCGGGAAGAAGGGTAATTTGGTAGTGCTGAGTCATAAATCTTGATGAGAAGGGAACAGGGAATAGGGAACAGGGAATAGGGAACAGGGAATAGGGAACAGGGAACAGGGAACAGGGAATTGGGAATTTAAACTGGTTCCCAGGCTCTGCCTAGGAACCGATATCGAGAGGCTCTGCCTCGCTTGGTTATCATCCGAGGCAGAGCCTCTCAATGGGCA
>CAKZHE010000201.1 GCA_936920195.1 uncultured cyanobacterium
TCACTCGTTCCTAGGCTCTGCCTAGGAATGCCTACGAGAGGCTCTGCCTCGACGATCTCCAAGCGAGGCAGAGCCTCTTGATCTCGGTTCCCAGGCAGAGCCTAGGAACCAGTTTAAAACATTGTGAATCAGTTCTGCTGCTAGTTCTAGCTTATCGCGGTGAGTGAGGACTTCCATTTAAAGTCTTCGCAGAATTTCTGGTAGTAGTTGCCCCGGCACTCTGGAAAGGGCAAAATTTTGTCCTGCCGAACCTCGTTCTTGATAAAAGGCACGAATAGTTTTGATAATGTAGTTCAAGGAAGTCTGATAGGATTCTGATGGCTGACTGAAACCTTGCAAAGCTTGGACGTGATGACTTAGGGCAGCTTCTAAATGAGCAGCTTGTTCATTATCATCCAAAGAGAGACGGCGATCGCAGGCAATTTGATAATGGGCTAATCCGACATTGTTTTGAGTGGCAAAGACATCGAAATTGACAGCTATGGGCGGTTCAGAACTTTGCAATTTTTGGGCTAGAGCGATCGCACTTTCATAAATTTGCACGCACAGTTGCAAATATTGCCGCTGGATTTGGGGTTCGGCTTGGGAATGATGTGCCAAATGCCAATAAGCTGTTCCCAAATTATTTTGGGTTGCCGCACAAGCAGCGGGAACATTTTCTTCATGGCGATATTTCAACGCATGGGAGTAGGCATCAATTGCCAGTCGCAAAAACTGTTCTGGATGCTCGTATTGAGCCAAGTTCCAATAAGCCGTACCCAAATTATTTTGGATCATTGCCCAGTTTAAAGGTTCTTTTTCGGCACTATAAATTGATAGAGCTTCATTATAAGCGGCGATCGCTGCCTGTAAATGAACGGGAGCTTGACGGCTCATTTCTCCTTGTTGCGCCAAATGCCAGTAGGCTGTCCCCAAATTATTTTGAGTTGAAGCATATTTCAGCGGTTCTACGGTAGCGGAACGATAGCCCAAAGCTTGTTGATAGGCACCAATCGATCTTTGGAGGTTTTCCGTTGGTTCTAGATAGCGAGCCAAATCTCCATAGGCCGCACCCAAGTTATTTTGAATCATAGCATAGGTGTCGGTAACTGTTACCGCCGTCAACTTAGTTAAGGCCAATTGATAAGATTGAATTCCCCGCTGTAAACTGGTTAATTTTTCTTCTATATCTAAGGGGCAGCGAGATAACATCCAGTACAAATTGCCGATATCATTCAGAAGATCGGCAGGATGGAGAATTAAATCCGTAGTTGGAGAGCGATCGCTCTGAGTTTGGAATTTTTCTAACCAAATTAATCCCTTTTCGTAGGATTGGATAGCTAATTGCAAATTCTCTGGAGAACCATCGCCATTTTCAATGCGATCGCGATAATAATTCCCCACGCTTAAATAAGCTTCGGCTAGCAACTCTGGCGGATATAATCCTTGGGAAAATCGATCTAAATCTTCCAGAGTTTGCCATGAGGGTAAATGAGTGGGAACTAAGGCGGGAGCATCATTAATAGCAAGTTGATTTAATTCCTCTTCCTCATCAATTTCCCAATCCCCATAACTAATTTCTAAGGATTGTTCCAAACCAGGATCGTTAAATTTGGCAACTACCCGTAAGAAATCTTCCTGAACATTAACTGGTGGGGTTTCTCTCCGGGGAACCTGTTCGCGATAAACTTCTGGTTGAGGAGAATTGGCAGACAAAACTGGAGTTGGTTCTCCCTCAAACTCAAATACCCCCGTTCTCCAGCGCCAAAACTCCGGCGCTGATTGCTGAATTGTATAAAACCAAGGGCGCGGCAACCATAATAATAAACTAGATTCCAACTGCGGCAAACTGCGTTCAAGCCCTTGTAAATGGCGCAAAAATAAACCCTGTACCGATGCAGGTTGCCGAGTTAATAATTCTACCCCTAAAATTTGAAAAGTAGTCCCTGGATTGGGCAACCGAGAGCGTTTTTGCTGGGCAATCCATTGGGCAATCTGAGCTAGGGGATGAGGTGCTTTCAGATTTAGATTCAGATTAACAATTTGGGAATCGCCTAAATCTGCGTGTAATTGCCCCGCCAAAAAATTTCGCAACCCCAAATCGTCGCAAACCGCAATCAAAATTTGACGGCGCAGATTCAAACTGAGGGATAATTGCAAGCGCTCAAAAGCTTTTTGATTCCAGGGGGAAATTTTGGAGGGAGCAGTATCAGTGGCGATCGCGCTAGGATTTGGTAATAGCATAAAGCAGTTAGCACCGACATGGGCAGGGTTTAGGATTGCGGCGATGCCGATATCCTCTTCTTCAAATCCCCCGCCATCGGTTCAGGAAAATCGTCCCGAAATCTACCTAAAGGATTTATCCAGTGCGCTAATCTATACTTACTTAATAGCGATCGCAAATACAATCTGAAAGTCGAGTTTGTACATCCATGAGGAAAAATGCCAATGAGTGAGGTATTATTCCAACTGATTGCTCGACAACAAAATGAAATTGTTGGTTTAAGAACTGAAACAATTCGCCTTCTCGATCTTTTACTTAATCAGTACAGAGGAGATAACCCCAATCCCTAGTAAACTGATGAATATTTGTAGAGCGATCGCCATCCTCTGCAATGCGATCGCTCTGCCCTAAATTCTAAATTATCTTAAGCCATTACCATCCCACCATCAACATTGAAAACCTGCCCGGTGATATAAGCCGCTGCCGAATCTGCTGCCAAAAACCGCACCATCCCCGCAATTTCCTCCGGTTGACCGTAGCGCCCCAAGGGGATGTATTTTAAAATTTCATCAGATTTCAGATTGCTAGTCATATCTGTGGTGATAAAACCGGGTGCAACCGCATTAACTGTAATTCCCCGACTAGCTAACTCTTTGGCGACGGTTTTGGTAAAACCAATTACGCCAGCTTTGGCGGCACTGTAATTAGCTTGACCGGGATTGCCCATTTGTCCGGCAACCGAAGTAATATTGATGATTCGCCCAGACTTTTGCTTGAGCATCCCTTTACTCACCGCTTTGGTACAGAGGAATACTCCAGTTAAATTCAGGTCAATGACGGCTTGCCATTCTTCTAGTTTCATCCGCAGCAGCAGGGTATCGCGAGTAATTCCGGCATTGTTCACCAGGATGTCCACCCGCCCCCATTTTTCTAAGACTGCTGCCAATAATGATTCTACTTGTTCCGGTTGGGCAACATCGGCTTTGAGAGCGATCGCACTCCCCCCGGCTGCCGTAATTATCCCGACAACTTCATCGGCAGCACTACTAGAACTAGCATAGTTAACGGCAATACTAGCACCTTCCGTAGCTAAGGCGAGGGCGATCGCTCGTCCAATTCCCCTCGATGCACCTGTCACCAAGGCAATTTTGCCCAGCAACCTCTGTTGATTTTGTGGCAATGCTTCCATTTAGCCAATTCTCCCTATTGATCTGCGCTCATTATCCGATCTTTCCGCGCCTCAATCCCTCACCCAGACTGCCAAACAGCTAACCACTTAAAAAATCGACACATTTAATACAACATCGCTGCCAGATCGAGATAGAATGACTGGATAGTGTGAGTAAGCAGAAATAACTAGTCAGCAACTGATGTCAACTTCATCGACTCTGATCCGTTCTGAGAACTCCGTAAATCTTGCCACCGAAAGCGGTTTTGCCTCGGCAAACCCCTCTGGCAGCGGACGTATCGCCCAGTTAACCAAGTCTGTATATCAAGCAGACCAGCAAGTTAAATTTTTCAACTTGCAAGCTGAAGTCGAATCCCTCTTGGAGCAACTCCAAGCCCTCAGCAAGCAGAAACTATCCTCTTCCGAGCCATCCAACTATGGCTGTCAAGATGCTAGTTCCCTGTCTAGCTAAATTTGTGGGGTTTTAATGCCCAGACTGTTCCCTAGCACAGCGATTAACAAAACCTATTGGCTTTTAGCGAAACAGTGATGGCTCCAGAGCGATCGCCTAATTTTTCCTTCGGTTAGCAATTTCGCTAAACTGCCAGTCATAACCAACTACCTTGCAAATAATACTTTAGTACAAAGACTGTGGTATAAAAGTTAAAGTTTTGTAACCCACAGCACTTTCCACGCAGCTAACGCCCTTGAGCGATAGCTGCGTTCTGTAGCAGCCTGTTCCCTGATTGCCTCAAACAGGTTTTTTTAACTGCTTGAATGCAAGTATCAACTCGCCTAAATATTTGGAGAAATTAAGTCCTTCATGGCTTCATCGACTCTTAACCCCACAATTCCCCAATCCCGCGCCACCATCGCTTCAGAACTGCGTCTCCGAGATATTGTTAAAACTTTACCGCGCGAAGTTTTTATTAAAGACCCTGTAAAAGCTTGGACAGCAGTTGCTCTAAATGTCTTAGTTGTCGCCTTGGGTTACTGGGGACTAACCATTGCGCCCTGGTTTCTTTTGCCTCCCCTGTGGATTTTAACCGGTACAGCCCTCACCGGTTTTTTTGTGATTGGACACGACTGCGCTCACCGCTCTTTTTCTAACAGCCGCTGGGTAAACGATATCGTGGGTCATATATTTATGATGCCCCTAATTTATCCTTTCCACAGTTGGCGAGTGCTGCATAACTATCATCACAAGCACACCAATAAGCTAGAAGTAGATAATGCTTGGCAACCTTTTCAAGCAGAATTTTATGACAATTTGCCCACGGTAGCCAAATGGGGTTATCAATTGATGCGAGGGCGGTTGTGGTGGATGGCTTCAATTCTGCACTGGGCAGTTCTGCACTTTAATTGGCAGAACTTTGAAGGTAAAGACCGCGAAAAAGTCCGGCTATCTGTAATTGTGGTAGTGGCCTTTGCTGCTGTTACTTTTCCGCTGTTGATTGCCACTGGTGGAGTTTGGGGTTTTGTGAAATTCTGGCTGTTACCTTGGTTGGTTTATCACTTTTGGATGAGTACCTTTACCCTCGTCCACCATACCATGCCAGATATTATTTTCACTCCAAGCGATCGCTGGAATGAAGCCGAAGCCCAATTATCTGGTACTGTCCACTGCGACTATCCGGGCTGGGTAGAGTTTCTCTGCCATGATATTAACGTTCACGTTCCCCATCACATTTCCACAGCGATTCCTTTCTATAACTTACGCCCCGCTCACAGTATTCTCAAAGCCAAATGGGGTAGTTATATTTACGAACGGAAATTTTCTTGGGCTTTGATGAAGGAAATTACTGACCAATGTCACATCTACGATCCTGTAAAAGCTTATAAGTCTTTTAAGGAATATCACGCTCAACCATAGACTTTTAACTTGATAGTAACTCGTTCCCAGGCTCTGCCTGGGAATGCCCATTGAGAGGCTCTGCCTCGGATGATCGCCAAGCGAGGCAGAGCCTCTTGATATCGGTTCCTAGGCAGAGCCTAGGAACCAGTTTAACCAGTTTAATATTAATAGAAGTCAAAGCACTTTTATAATGAGCAATCGCCTGGGCATAATATCAGTTTTCTTGTTTGCCAAATAAATTTTCTAATATTCGTTGGTTTTCCATCCGAATTCCTCTAATTTCATTCATAATCGCTTCAAATCTAGGGGCAGTTATGACTAACATTTTCGGTTAATGGTGTGGCACTACAACATGAGCGGGATTGAGCGTGAAATTGAGCTAGAAACTAGAATTAGTCTAATTAACAAACATCTACCTGGAACTGAAAAAGCCGAAAGCGAATTGGAAACGGAAGGAATAGTTTATCTATTTAATGATAGACAAACAATGGAAAGAGTAGCTGCTGAAATCAAGCAAAGAGGAGAGCGGACAGGAGCAGACGATCTAGAGGATAAATATGAACGCTATGGCTTGTATTTTAGCGAAGCAATTGGTTATATACTCAAAGCAGATGGCTCTCGGATACCACTAAAATACGGTGAAATAAAAATCAAAAAAACCACAGGTAAATATCATGTCATTCCTCGCACAAGACCCCGCACAAGCTACTAAAATTGCCCCGACACCCGAACAAGAGATTGAGTGGGAATTTGCCGAAATTTGGGTGGACTCGCTGATATCTCCGCCTTATATTCTGATGTTAGTCAAAGAGCAGTCAGGAAAGTTCTGCATCCATAACCCCGCAGAAAACTATAAAGTGATTTTTACAAGCGATCGCTACGAAGATGCTAAGATGTGGCTGTTAGAGGATGAATATCAGCGATTGAATAGTCGGGTTTTGCCAGCACAATAAATAACTGGAATCTCAATGGCGAACAGCTTATGTCCACAGCCAACACAATAGAATTTCGGCAACTTGGTTCCCAAAGGTAATCAATATTTCTTACGCTCCTCTCCCAAACAGGTTTTTAAAAACCAAATAGGATGGCTAATTATTTAGTAACCTGCTGAAGAAAGTATTTACAACTTGTTTAAACTGGTGCTTGCGACTCCATTTTTCAAAGGCGCGGTCATAATCTTCGCCGCCAGATTGAAAAGCACTCCAGGTTTGTAGCCCCAATCCCAAGCCCCAAAATAGTAGCACATAGAGCGCCCAACCCACAGTTCCCGAACCAACTAAATTGATCAAGATCAAAAAAGTGTTGACAATGGCAAAGTTGCCAGCGTGTTTTTTCAATCTGCCGAGACGATAACTATTAAAAGCTTGTCGCTGGGCAAGTTCTCCTTGCCGAGCCTGCCATTCTTTTTCAGCTAATTGGAGGTTGTCTGAAGAAATTTCTAGTTCAGCGGCAATTTCTAGCAACTGCTGGCGGGAAAATTCTCCGTCATAGGTTTGACGCGCGATCGCCAGTTGTAAAATTTGCTGAATGTCTTCTTGGTTATAAGATAGGGTAGGCTTGCTTTCGGAATCGGGCATAGTTGCTCTGGGGTGCAGGGCGATTTACTCTATTATGGCGAATTTCTGGGGATTATGATCCAAGCATTACCACAGCCGATAAAATTTGACGAGTTTGTGGAGTGGCTACCAGAAACCCCTGAATGCCGCTATGAGTTACATCGTGGGGTGATTGTGGAGATGCCCAAACCGCGAGGCAAGCATTCCAAAGTGTCGGGCAATTTGGCTTACGATCTGGGTACTGCTATTCGTCAGGCCAATTTACCCTACTTTATTCCTAAAGAATGTATCATTCGCTCTACAGATGGTACTTCTGGCTATGAACCAGATGTGATTGTCCTGGATGAACCTGCATTGATTGATGAACCCGATTGGGAAAGTGGCTCTATCATTACTTTGGGCAAATCAATCAAGATCGTTGTGGAAGTAGTTTCAAGCAATTGGCGAGATGATTACTTCACTAAGTTGGGGGAGTATGAAGCATTGGGCATTCAGGAATATTGGATTGTGGATTATGCGGCACTAGGTGGGCGACGTTTTATTGGTAATCCCAAACAACCGACTTTCACGATTTGTCAATTGGTGGATGGGGAATATGAGTTGCAGCAATTTCGAGCGGGAGATTGTCTGAGATCTCCTTCTTTTCCAGATTTGGTGCTGGCAATAGATTGGGTTTTTGCTGTAGGGCGGTAGAGAGCGATCGCTCTAGGTTAATATTTCGGTATTGGGGACACCCACCAAGGTTTTTAGGCTTAAGCCAAGTTTGTAGTTGGGCTTTAGCCCCAATCAGGCAGGGCTAAAGCCCAACTACAAACTGTTTATCATTAGCCCTGCCTGATGGTTGTACTCGATTATTCCCTATTCCCCATTTTCAGCAAGATTAGGTTGTAGGCAGCAAAGCTCGCGCTGACAATTGTACCGACTCCGGGGAAGAAGAAATCAACGGTTAGGGGTAAAACCAATTCCACCAAGATGCGAATTTCAGCTTTCCTTAATTTCAGTTTAGGGGCGTTCATAAAATTGACCTCCATTTGGGATAATGGAAGTCTCATTGAGGGAATTTAGCCGGAAGCAAGGGGAAAGCAACTACAGGCGGCTAATCCTTTAGAATTGGGGAGATAGGCGATTTGGGGATCTTGGGTAACTTAAGGGTATCCCCAGTCTTTTTGACTGTATTTCTGGATTTTACACCATGCCACGATTTGATATCGGCGATCGCGTGAAAGGGCGAGTTAAGCGCTTGTTGGAGGTGTTGCTCGATCATGCCGAGAAGGATTTATCAGAATATGATCGTGTATCCTTTGATTGTAGGTGGCAGGAAAAAGATGGCGCTCACCAGTTGGTAATTCAAACCAAACTGAGATTTGTGGAAGCGCTGACAGCCAAAGATTCTCAGCCCGGTAAGTTAAGTAAAGCTCAAATTACAGAAGCCCTGAAGCGACTGGAAGATTTTTTAGGCGTTTTGGAAGACAATCGCACCAAAACTCAAGGTAAAGAGGAATGGCATTTTACCCTGAAGTTGTGGAACCAGGGTAAGGAAAAAAATTTGTGGCAGTTTGAGGAAGAATGGCAGCAGCGCAAAGCTGCTAGAGCTAAACGCCCTGTGAAAACTGCGGCAATGCCCCAGCCAGAGACATCGCTGCCAACCTCTCAAAATAACCTTCCTTGGGCGGGAGCGACAAAATTTGTCGGGCGGGATGAGGAGTTGGCGAGACTACACCAACTATTACAGGAAAGCGATCGCGTTGCCATTGCTGCCATTTCTGGGATGGGTGGCGTAGGTAAAACTGAATTGGCAATTCAATACGCTCAAATACATTTATCGGATTATCCCGGCGGCGCGTGCTGGATTTTTGCTAAAGCTGGCGATGTGGGGTTAAAAGTAATTGAATTTGCCAAAAGCCATTTTGATCACTTTTTCATTCCCGAAGGATTGAGCGCCGCTGCTCAAGTCAGTTTTTGCTGGCAGCACTGGCATCCCGGCAAGGTGTTGGTGGTGCTGGATGATGTAGATAAATACGACGAAATTAAGGATTATTTGCCGCCTCAGTCTTCCCGTTTCAAGGTACTGATTACCACTCGCTTGCAGGGATTAGTGCCGCAACAACTATCCCTCGAAGTGCTTTCGCCTGCGGCTGCCTTGAATTTATTGGCAGAGCGAATTGGTGCAGAGCGGATAAGCGCCACTAAGGGTAAAGGTTTTGCGGCAGCTATTGGAGCATCGGCAGCCGAGCAACTTTGTGAATGGTTGGGATATTTGCCTTTGGGAATTCAATTGGTAGGGCGCTATCTGGCAGAGCAACCAGATTTATCGTTGGAAAGGATGTTGGCGCGGTTGCAGAAACAAAAGTTGGCGCATTCAGCTTTGATTCGGCAAGAGAGCGATGGGAATTGGAATTTAACGGCGCAAAGAGGGATAAAAGCAGCTTTTGAATTAACTTGGCAACGTCTAGATGAGCAGGCGCAACAGTTGGGTTGTCTCCTCAGCATTTTTGCTTTAGCGCCGATTCCTTGGGCGCAAGTGGAAAGTGTGGTAGGACAAATATATTTGCCGGGGGGATTTCTGCAAGCTTTGATGCAAGGTTCTCAGGGGGATGCCGAGACGCAAGTTGTGGAGATGGTGGAGGAGATTACGGAAGCTTTTGCCGAAGCCAGAGCGATTTTGGTGAAATGGCATTTACTTCAACGGGCTGATGTTGATATTTATCGATTGCATCAGTTAGTTAGGGAGTTTTTCCGCGACAAGTTGGCAGGGTTGGAAAATGGGGATAGTTTCAAGGAAGTTTTCTGTCAAGTCATGGTAGCTGTTGCCAAGCAAATTCCTCAGCAACCTACGATTGATTTGATTGAAGCAATTGCTCCAGCGATACCACATATTGCGGAAACTGCGACAACCTGGCAAGATTTTCTCAGCGATGAAGATTTGATTAACCCGTTTGGTTGTTTAAGTCGATTTTACGAAGGTCAAGGACTTTATACACAAGCAGAACCTTGGCGCGTACAATGTTTATCGGTTGCCCAAACTCGTTTTGGAGAAGCCCATCCTGATGTGGCTACCAGCTTGAATAATCTGGCATTACTGTACGAATCCCAGGGGCGATACAGCGAGGCAGAACCGCTCTATCTCCAAGCTTTAGAAATGAGTAAGCAACTGTTAGGAGAAGTCCATCCTGATGTGGCTACCAGCTTGAATAATCTGGCATTACTGTACGAATCCCAGGGGCGGTATGACGAGGCAGAACCTCTTTATCTGCAAGATTTGGAAATGAGTAAACAAATGTTAGGAGAAGTCCATCCTGATGTGGCTGCCAGCTTGAATAACCTGGCAGGACTCTACAGATCCCAGGGGCGGTATAATGAGGCAGAAATTCTCTTTCTCCAAGCTTTAGAGATTGCTGAAAAAACATTAGGATTAAATCATCCTCATACTGTTATCTTTCGGAAAAATCTAGAAATTTTGCGTCAGGAAATGAGCGTTCGCCCTCCGAATCCATCAAATTGAGATTGGGTTTTTCGAGTTAGGAACGAAAAATAAATAAAATGACTAATTGCAGCCCACATTCCGCAGATATTTAGAGAGATTTAATCATTAACAGGACTTACGCAGTTCCTCCGCATATAGCGTTTATGGTGCGTTACGCTGCGCTAACACACCCTACTAATAGAGGT
>CAKZHE010000202.1 GCA_936920195.1 uncultured cyanobacterium
TAGTTGGGCTTTAGCCCTCTCCGGATTAGGGCTAAAGCCCAACTACGAACTTAGTTAACTGAACTGTATTGGATTATAATATCCTTTAAGTTTTCGGGTTATTTCCTTTTCTAGTTCTTGTTTACCCTGAAAAACAATATACCGATAAATTATGCTTAATTCTTCCGGTACAATCCTCGGTAGAATCACTTCAATCATTGCTTTTGCTGATGGTTCTTCTAGGAGAAAAACAAGCTCTCTCATTGCGGGTTGGCTCCTGCAAAAAAACCTTGTCGCCAGAGATAACCGAGTTTATCACCATCACTCATATAGGCTTTAATTTGTTCATCTTCACTTGCTCGTTTAACTACTGTATATCCCCTTTCTTTTTGCAGCCAAAACACCTCTTCAATTTCGCAACCGTTTAAAAAATCTGGGGAATGAGTAGAGATAAAAACCTGACCGCCTCGGCGGGCATAATCTCTAAATTCTTCTGCAAGTTCCTCAAGAAGTTGCGGATAAAGTTGTTTTTCTGGTTCTTCTACGCATAGCAGTGGATGAGGCTTTGGATCGTATAAAAGCACTAAATAGGCAAACATTTTGATCGTCCCATCAGAGACATATCTTGCCAGAAAAGGATCTTGAAAATCTCCATCTTTAAACCGCAGTAATACTCGCCCTTCCTCAGTAATTTTTGAATCAACGTTGCTGATACCAGGAACTCGTTGTTTCAGCTTTTTAATAATTTCTTGAAAAATATCAGGATGTCTTTTATAGAGAAATTCTGTCACCATTGCTAAGTTTTCCCCCTCTTTTGATAAGTGTTCGGCATAACTAGATTCCCTTTCTGGTCGCGCTTGCTGGATATGAAAATCAGAAATATGCCAGTTTTCAAGTAAATCGCCAATTGCTTTACTGGCGGGAAATTTTTCAAATTGAGCCAAACCTTTTAAAGCCAGAATATCTGGAGATTTAAGTTCGTGCTTTTCCCGTTTCAACTCTTTAGCATCGGTAATTTGCTCTGGTTCGTTAATCACAGCTTGTCCTTGGCCTTTGGAAAAATCTAGAAACCGCCAGGGCTGACCTTTGCTACCTCGGCGATATTGCAAAATCTCTCTTTCTATTATAGGTCGGCCTTCTTCTTCATTAATTTTTAAAGAATAAGTAATTAATGGGGAACGATCGTTCTGACGAAATTTTAATTCAATTTCTATCGATCCAGTGGCATTGCGACTTCTAACTTCTTGAAATCCTTTGCCGCCTCCTAACTTAGTTAGAGCCACATGAACATTATCAGTTAACGCATCTTTGAGAAAACTAAACGCATTAAAAATTGTGGTTTTACCAGTACCGTTAGCGCCGACAAAAACGCACATTTTAGGAATGTTTTTAATTTCAACATCTTGGAAGGCTTTAAAGTTTTTTAGATGAATGCTTTCTATTTTCACGATCTACCATTAAATGCTAGAGTTGATCTATCATATCATCTATAAATACTTGCCTGCTGACCAGCAAAGGCGCGAACTTTGGTTTAATTTATGACCCTCACTGTTTACAATACCCTGACTCGTCGCGAAGAACCGTTTCATACCCTCAATCCGGGTCAAGTCCGGATGTACTATTGCGGGGTGACGGTGTACGACTACTGCCATTTGGGTCATGCGCGAGCTTGTATTGTCTGGGATGTAGTGCGCCGTTACTTGCAATGGCAAGGGTATGAAGTCCGCTTTGTCCAGAATTTTACTGACATTGATGACAAAATTCTCAATCGAGCGCGGCAAGAAGGCTCGACGATGGAGGTGGTGGCGGAAAAGTATATTGCAGCATATTTTGAGGATATGTCCCGGCTGAATATTCAGGAGGCGGACGAGTATCCCCGCGCTACCCATACTCTGGATGGGATAAAGCGGTTAATTCACGAATTGGAACAAAAGGGTTTTGCCTATCCTGCGGATGGGGATGTTTATTATCCGGTACGGAATTTTGCCCAGTATGGCAAGTTGTCGGGACGGAAGTTGGCGGATATGCAGGCGGGAGCGAGCGGACGGGTGGAGGAAAATGACCCGGAAGTGGCGAAAAAACATGACCCTTTTGATTTTGCTTTATGGAAGGGGGCAAAACCAGGGGAACCTGCTTGGGAATCGCCTTGGGGGGAAGGTCGTCCGGGATGGCATATTGAATGTTCGGCAATGGTGCGCGATCGCCTAGGCGATACCATAGATATTCATGCTGGCGGTGCGGATTTGATTTTTCCCCACCACGAAAATGAAATTGCTCAATCGGAGGCGGTGACGGGAAAACCCTTAGCTAATTACTGGTTGCACAATGGCATGGTGACGGTGAATGGGGAAAAGATGTCAAAATCTTTGGGCAATTTTATTACCATTCGGGAGTTATTAGACCGACCCACGGAACCGATGGCGGTGCGGATTTTTGTGTTGATGGCGCAATATCGCAAACCAATCGATTTTACCAAGGAAGCGATCGCTGCGGCTACAAATGGTTGGAAAACTCTGCAAGAAGGTTTGCAATTTGGTTATCAGTACGGTTTGCAACTGGGTTGGCAAAGTACGGAGGTTGACAATCATCGTCGAGATGGTTTAGATGAAGACGTTATCCAGCGGTTTGCAACGGCAATGGATAGCGATTTTAATTCTTCTAGTGGGTTGGCGGTGCTGTTTGAGTTAGCGAAGGAGTTGCGCCGGGAAGGAAATATTTTAGTTCATCAAGGCAAAACTGCTACTCCATCGGCAGTGATGGAAAAACAATGGCGAACGCTGGTGAGTTTGTCGGCAATATTTGGTTTATGTCTTGACGCTGAAAGTATTGCCGGGTTAAAACCAGAAGGAGTAGTTGAAGCTGGTTCAAATAACGAATCGGAGTTGGTAGAATCCTTAATTGCCCAGCGACAAGAAGCTAGAAAAGTCAAGAATTTTGCCGAAAGCGATCGCATTCGCGATTTACTGAAGCAACAGGGGATTACTTTGATCGATCAATCTGATGGTACTACCCGCTGGCATCGCAATTAAAATTATTTCAATGGTTGGCTTAAATGTTAGAACGTCGCGCTGCAATCACTTTATCTAATGTCCTGCTCGTAGTCACCGTGGGGTTGCTACTGGTGCTGGTTTGGCAATTGCGATGGTTGGTAATTATTTTGATGGTGGCAGTGGTGATGGCAGCCACCATTGCCCCGATAATTGATAGTGCAGCAAAGTTTAATATCCCTCGTTGGGTAGCAGCGATCGCAGTTTATTTAGGTTTAGTTGGTTTATTTATTGGGGCAGCCTTGTTAATTGGTCCCACGGTGGCGACTCAAATCCATCGTCTCGTTACCAATTTTCCATTATACATAGAAACGCTGCGATCGCTGATTGCCAACTTTACAGCTAATTCCAACACCGAGCAACCAGAATTTATTCGGCAATTATTTGATCCCCAATCTCTAACTAATTGGGCAATTCGTTCTAGTCAACAATTATTATTGCGTTCCTATGGGATTACCAAAGATATTATTGGCGGAGTTCTCAGCGCCATTTTAGCCCTATTAATTTCTGGCTATATGGTCGCAGATAGTGAAAACTTAGTTCAAGGCATTGTTAAACTTTTTCCTGCCCCTTGGGATAAACGGTTAGAAGCGCAAGTTACTCCCGTGAGCCTGCGGATGGGAAGATACATCCAAGGGCGAATTCTAGTTTCAGCAATTTTGGGAGTAGCCATTACTATTGGTTTAAGTTTCTTGGGAATGTCAGAATTTGCCCTAGGTTTAGGCGTAATTGCCGGATTCACCGATTTAATTCCCTTTTTTGGTCCCATCTTAGGAGCAGTTCCCGCGTTGATTGTAGCAGTTTCTTTAGGTGGTTGGACTTTTCTGTGGACGCTGCTATTATTTGTAATTATTCAAAATTTGGAAACCTATGTTCTCGATCCTTTATTAGTTGGTTCTTCAGTGAAAATTCAGCCTTTATATCAACTTTTGGCAGTTTTGGGAGGAACCCAGGTATTAGGAATTGTGGGAGCCTTAATTGTTCCCCCTTGGATAGCTGGTGCTTCAGTGTTGGTGGAGAATTTGTATTTAATTCCCAAATTAGAAGCGGAAAAACCAGAAATTATTGCCGAGTTTTCGCCATCGGATGCGGTTTTAAAAAAGTAATATCATGTTATATTATCTAGCAATAACTTCTTTTATTCCCGATTCCCGATTCCCTGTTCCCTGTTCCCTGTTCCCTTTAATTCCCTGTTCCCTCTCCCCCATTAATGTCTGCACCTCAAGAACTCCTCTGGGCATTGATTGGCTTACTGCTTACCATTGCAGGAACCTTTCTGGAAGCTCATATTCCTAACTTTCCGTGGAATTGGAGTCAGCAAGGCATTCACACTCAATCCCTGGGAGTTACCTACCAAATTGGTGCAGTGCTGCTAGTGGGTTGTATGGGTGGGAAAAACGCCGCCGCCCTTTCCCAAATTGCCTACTTAGTCTTAGGACTTACCCCGTGGTTTCCGATTTTCTCCCACGGTGGTGGACTACAATACTTGCAAGAACCCACCTTTGGTTATCTACTAGCCTTTATTCCTGGAGCTTGGGTTTGTGGTTGGCTCGCCTTCAAAACCCCACCGCGCTTAGAATCCCTGGCTTTTAGCTGCGTCTGTGGATTGCTTGCCATTCACTTCGTCGGTTTAGTTTACTTAGCGCTAACTCATTCGTTATCATTAGCTAACGGGGATGCGATCGCCTTTTGGCAAGCCGCCGGGAAATATTCTTTTACCCCCTTCCCCAAACAGTTAATCATTGGATGTGCGATCGCAGTCATATCTTTCTTTATGCGAAAAATCATGTTTTACTAATAATTTCAGTAAAAGCAAAAAACCATCCGTTACCAATCTTCTCCACTGTGTATTTTAAAAATCGCCTCTTTTGGATTGCTGCTATTATCGGCTTGTTGCTAGACAGAGCCACAAAATTTTGGATTGTGCAAAATTTTTATTTATCTGAAAGCTGGCCTCTTTTACCCGGAGTATTTCATTTGACTTATGTGATTAATCCCGGAGCCGCCTTTAGCTTTTTCAAAGACGGGGGTTGGTGGTTGCGCTGGCTATCCCTAGCCGTCAGCGCCGGATTAATGGCTTGGGCTTGGTTGCAAACATTTATAAATCGTTGGCAACAACTGGGATATGGTTTTATTTTAGGGGGAGCATTAGGTAATGGCATTGACCGCTTTGCCTCTGGTAGCGTCGTTGATTTTTTAGAATTTCGCTTGATTCGCTTTCCAGTATTTAATTTTGCCGATATATTTATTAACGTGGGAATTGTTTGCTTGCTAATCGGCAGCTTTGATTTGCCATCCTTCACATCCAAACGCCGCAAAAACTAGAATTTTTTATCCTATTCCCAATGGTATATTAAACCACTGTTAACCTTTTCATTATTAAATCTTAACTATTAAGAGGTAGCCTAATTAAGGCTTAATTTGTCAAGTCACTAACCAAACCACAACAATGCTTTTTCGTTGTAGTCTCATGAACTCTTCCCGCCTAGTGGCAGCAGTCTCCACAGTTGCTTTAACAGTTAGTTTAGCGGCTTGCAGCGAACAGCCCACCAACACAACTGAAGGTAACAGTCCCAGTTCTAGTACATCTTCATCAACTGCCCCTGGAGCAGATAAACTGGCTCTAGCCAATAATATATCGCTGACTGGTGCTGGGGCTACTTTTCCCGCCCCACTGTACCAAAAGTGGTTTGCAGAATTTAACAAAAAACACCCCAAAGTCCAGATTAACTATCAATCAGTTGGTAGTGGCGCTGGTGTCGAACAGTTAATCAAAGGAACTGTAGACTTTGGCGCTAGCGATGTGGGGATGAAAGAAGAAGAAATTAAGAAAGTATCCAAAGGCATAATCATGTTACCTATGACAGCAGGTAGCATTGTTATGGCCTATAATTTACCCGGTGTTGATGCCGAAATTAAACTGCCACGTGCCGTTTATGTCGATATCCTTTTGGGTAAAATCAAAACCTGGGATGACCCCAAAATTGTCGCAGCCAACCCTGGGTTAAAACTTCCCAATACAGCAATTACAGTCGTTTATCGTTCCGATGGTAGCGGCACGACAGCAGTTTTTACGAAACATCTCTCCACAATTAGTCCTGATTGGAAAACTGCGGTTGGCGATGGTAAAAGTGTTAAATGGCCTGTAGGTGTGGGAGCCAAAGGCAATGAAGGCGTAACCGCCCAAATCCAACAAACTCCCGGCGCAATTGGCTATATCGAATATGGCTATGCCAAGCAAAACAAAATTGCCTTTGCCACCCTAGAAAATAAAGCGGGTAAATATCCCAAACCCTCTGAAGAGTCCGCTTCTAAAAGTTTAGCCTCTGTTACTTTACCAGAAAATCTCAAAGCCTCAGTTTCCGATCCCGAAGGAGACGATTCTTATCCCATTGTTACCTATACCTGGCTGCTAGTTTACAAACAATATGCAGATGCAGATAAGGCCAAAGCTCTGGAAGCAGTGATTGAGTATGGGTTAACCGAAGGGCAAAAAGTCAGTTCTGAAATTGGCTATGTTCCCCTGCCTTCAAATGTTGTTGAAAAAGTAGGAGCAGCGGCTCAAACAATTAGCCCAGATTATAAGACTGAAGTGGGCGGTGGCACAGCGAGTCCTACCCCTAAACCGAGCAAATAGCTCAGGGCTTTTTGTCAGGAGGCAATGACTAGAAATTCGGTCATTGCCTGATAAAATCGAATTTGCTACCACTCACTTGATTTGCCAACATACCAATTCAACTCATGAATACGCCAGCGCCAAATCCTGCCAAAATCATTAGACCACCATCTCAATGGGATAAATCCCTCGACCGGGGGTTTATTTGGCTGACAAGGTTTTTTGCCCTGGCGATCGCTGGTATCTTGTTATGGATCGCAGTTCAGGTCACAATTCAAGCTGCCCCAGCCATTCAGAGTTCTGGTTTAGGCTTTATCTTTGAAAGCACTTGGGACCCAGTTAAAGACCAATATGGGGTACTGCCACAAATCTATGGCACGATGGTGAGCGCCCTCATTGCCCTAATTTTAGCCGTGCCAATTGGGGTAGGAACAGCGTTGTTATTGAGCGAAAATTTCTTGCCCCTCCCCATCCGCACAGTCATGGTATTTCTAGTTGAATTGCTCGCGGCAATTCCTAGCGTTGTCTATGGACTGTGGGGGATTTTTGTGCTAATTCCCATTTTAAAAGAGGTAGGGGGCTGGCTGCATTCTCAACTAGGTTGGATTCCCTTTTTTAACACTCCTCTAGCTGGACCGGGAATGCTCCCCGCTGGGGTAGTCTTGGCAATTATGATTTTGCCAATTATTACTGCCATTTCCCGCGATAGTCTAATTTCTTTGCCTCCAGAATTGCGGCAAGCCTCTCTGGGGTTGGGGGCAACCCGGTGGGAAACAATTTTTCAGGTTCTGATCCCCGCTGCCATTTCTGGAATTGTTGGGGCAGTGATGCTAGCATTAGGTCGAGCGATGGGAGAAACAATGGCGGTCACAATGCTGATTGGCAATGCTAATAATATTAATATTTCCATTTTGGCTCCGGCAAATACCATCGCCTCCTTACTCGCTAGTCAATTTGCTGAAGCCAGCGGCTTGCAAATCTCCTCTTTAATGTATGCGGCTTTGATTTTGTTTTTATTAACTCTGTTGGTCAATGTTTTGGCTGAGTTAATTGTCCAAAAAGTTAAAAGAATTTAGTTATTTACTATCTGTTTTATGCCAGAAAGTATCCCAGAAACAGCCAACTCAACCTTAACATCAGGAAATTTGCATCGTTCTCTTTCTCCCCGAACTTTGTTTAATGAGGTGATGACAGCTTTGGCATTCCTGTGCGGAGCCTTAGCCCTCATCCCCCTGCTGGCAGTGCTATCCTATGTGGCAATCCAAGGTTTTAGTAGCTTAAATTTCAGCGTTTTCACCGAACTACCACCACCACCAATGTCTCAAGGGGGAGGTTTTGGCAACGCGATCGCTGGTACACTGATTATGGTGGGGATTGCCGCAGCGATCGCCGTTCCGGTAGGAGTGTTAGCTGCCATCTATTTAACTGAGTTTAGCGATCCTCATACTGTCCGCTGGATTCGCTTTGCCACTAATGTTCTCAGTGGTGTCCCCTCAATTATTGCTGGGGTATTCGCCTATGGGATTGTGGTATTGACATTTGTGGGGCTGAAATGGGGTTCCTATTCACCCATTGCTGGCGGAGTTGCCCTAGCAGTGCTGATGCTACCCATCATTGTCCGCACCACGGACGAATCTTTGCAATTAGTCCCCTCGGAAATGCGCCAAGCCGCCGTGGGATTAGGGGCAACCAAATTTCAAACCGTTTGGGGAGTAGTTTTACCCGCCGCCTTGCCTGCCATTGTCACTGGGACAACTTTAGCAGTTGCCAGGGCATCAGGCGAAACCGCTCCATTAATTTTTACGGCTTTGTTCTCACCCTTTTGGCCTCAAATTTGGCCTCCCCAGCAATTTATTGCCCCCACTGCCTCCCTAGCTGTCTTGGTATATAACTTCGCCATTGTGCCTTTCAAAAACCAACAGCAGCTAGCTTGGGCAGCATCTTTAATTCTGGTGTTGATGGTTTTATTAACCAGCATTATCTCCCGATGGGCAATTCGCCAGCGGTCTTAAGTCAAGAAATCAAAAAATAAAGTTTTATGTCTTTCAGCATCACAACTACCGAACCTCAAGAAACTGTTTTTAGTGCCAATGATGTCAAAGTCTATTACGGCAAGTTTCTAGCCTTAAAAGGGATATCAATAGATATCTTTAAAAATTCAGTGACGGCTTTTATCGGCCCGTCTGGTTGCGGAAAAAGCACTTTGCTGCGGTGCTTCAATCGCTTAAATGACCTGATTGAAAACTTCCACTTGGAAGGTAAAATAGTCTATCATCACCAAAATCTTTACGATCCACAAGTTGACCCCGTAGAAGTGCGACGGCGAATTGGGATGGTGTTCCAAAAGCCGAATCCTTTCCCCAAATCGATTTACGACAATGTGGCCTTTGGTGCCAGGATTAATGGTTACAAGGGCGATATGGATGAGTTGGTCGAAAAATCCCTTCGTTCGGCGGCTCTGTGGGATGAAGTCAAAGATAAACTGAAAGAAAGTGGGTTAGCACTTTCTGGGGGACAACAACAGCGGTTATGTATTGCCAGAGCGATCGCTGTCCAACCAGATGCTATCCTAATGGATGAGCCTTGTTCCGCCCTTGACCCCATTTCCACGTTGCGGGTGGAAGAGTTAATTCACCAATTAAAAGAGCGTTACAGCATCATCATCGTTACCCACAATATGCAGCAAGCATCGCGGGTAGCCGATATGACCGCCTTTTTTAATGTGGAGCCGACAGATAAAGGCGGTAGAATGGGTTATTTAGTCGAGTATGACCGTACAGAAGTAATTTTCCAAACCCCCAAGCAACAGGCAACTCAGGAATATGTCAGCGGACGTTTCGGTTAAATCTACAAATCTGTAGCGCCTAGGCTGTTAAGTTTGTCCATTTTTACGGGTTTTCTGTTCATACAGTTTTTGATCCGTGAATTGGCTTTTATGACTACCGTTCTAAGTTTAGATCCCCCTAAATCCCCGGCTCGACTGAGCTTCGCCGAACGTCCTTAAAAAGGGGGACTTTGAAGAAATCTCTTATTCCCCCCTTTTGAAGGGGGGGATCGGACATGGTTATTGCATGAATAATATCGCTCAAAAACTCACAAAGTCAACAGCCTAGGTAGCGTCTCCGTGCCTACCCTGATTTGACGGGGCAACCACAGGGGGATTGCCCCTACAAAAATTTATCCAATTCATTATAAATTCCTCTAGAAATTAGCTGATAAAGCCACTCTTGACAACGAAAAGCCTCATTGGTAACAAGTTTAGCAACCAGAGCGATCGCTTCTATTCTTCCAGTAAGGTGAGATAAGGGCGCAATTAAGGGCATAACCAATGACAGCACCAACCATCAAGCCGAATTGGGCAAATCTACTACCAACTGCACTCTTACTGGGAGTTGTCAGTTTAGGGGGATTCTTGCCCATTGTCGCCCTTGCCCAAACCAACCCCACCCCACAGACTCCTGCCACGACACAGAATAACCCAGAATTAGCAGAAGCAGAACGACTAAATCAACAGGTAATTGAGCTTTACAACCAAGGGAAATATGCTGAAGCTATTCCCCTAGCAGAACGCGCTCTGGCAATCCGAGAAAAAATCTTAGGAGCCGAACATCCTGCTGTGGCTACTAGCCTCAATAATCTGGCAGCACTGTACGATAACCAAGGGAAATACGCCCAAGCCGAACCTCTCTATCAACGCGCTCTGGCAATTCGGGAAAAAGTCTTAGGAGCCGAACAT
>CAKZHE010000203.1 GCA_936920195.1 uncultured cyanobacterium
TTCGTAGTTGGGCTTTAGCCCTCTCCGGATTAGGGCTGAAGCCCAACTACGAACTTAGTTAACTGAACTGTATTGAGCGATCGCTCTAATTCTTTCCTTCGTTACGATCCTCTTATTCTCCTGCTTGTTCTATCAAATATTTCACTAAATCATCTGACAACCATAAACCAGAATTTTTCAATGATTGAATCGCTAAAGTCATAGAATCAAGCATACCCTTTTGTTTGCCAAGCAATAATAATCCGGCTGTCCCAATAAACGGTATATTTGAAGTATTAATTACTACTTTTTCCATTGATACTAGCTAACTCTTCAGCAATTTCTTCAGGTGTATATTGAAAAGGTGATACGCGATAGCGGCAGAGAATATTAATAAATTCTAACCGAGTTAAACCAGCAATTTCGGCTGCTTCGCCTTGAGATACTTCCCCCATTTCATACCATTTTACTGCCGCCACAATTCTCATTTCTTTAGCTAATTCTTGGGGGTCTTTTCGCAAAGCAGAAAAAACTGTCTTCGGGAGTTGGATTGATACTGTTTGCATCATAGTTCGGTGCCATTCAATAAAATGCTTTCATTGTAAGTTGTTTTGCCGTAAAAGTCAAGTATCGCTTAACGATTAATTATGAGAAAAACTTTTAACATATTCGCGGATAACCAGAGATAAATCAAATAATACTTTCTCTCCTGCTACTTTTTTGAGCAAATGGAATTTGAAGTTTTTGTTGTAGGGTTGGTAGTGCTTGCTCGGCGGGAATTCCTTCACCCCGATCTAACTCTTCTAGTCCTTTACGAATACCAACAATAGCTTCTAGATAATCAATGCGATCTAATAGTTCTTGATATGTAGCAAAGTGATATTTGGGATCTGTCTTGAGTGCCTTCAAAAAGTTCAGCAGATCTTCTAACCATTCGGCTGGAGTGGCTTCAATTTCTTGCCAAAGTAGTTCTTTGATAGTCATCACAGTTAAGGAATGGGATTTTTGATTCTATTATAACACTAAGCTGCGATCGCGCCAAGGTTATTAAATATTGAGGTTTCTATATCTTCACTTAAATTAACCCATGCGTTGCTGGTGGCGAATAGCTTTTGAGCGTAGTTTGTCACTAGGAGTTGGGGGATCTAGTAATGCTGCCACAAAAAATTCGCAATCGCGCTGACTCAAACGCATTATTTCCTCTTCAGTAATCTGCCGTTTTGCCGCTTCTAGTAAGCTTGTGACCACAAAATCAGTCATAGAACATCCGGCGATTTGTGCCGCTGCTAATAATAGTTCTTTTTGTTCTTGGGTAATCTGTACTTCTAGGCGAGCATTTTTGGCAGGTTTGGAATTGTTGCTCAGTGCTTCGCTGGTTAAGGAACTCATAATGAGTTGATGCAGTTAGCTTAATTGTTTTGATTGTACACTTTTTTACCGTACAGGTCAAGTTAGAATGAGAAAAGGCGATCGCCCCATCACCCCACCTCCCCATCTCATTTAGGGGCGCGACTGGCAAAATTAATGCGATCGCTCAATTCCCTTAATGTTTGCGCTAAAGCAGGATCGCTATCTTGTAATTGAGCAATTTTTTCACAACTATACATGACAGTTGTATGATCTTTCCCCCCAAATTCCTCGCCAATTCTGGGCAAACTGAGGGTAGTATGCTGCCGCATTAAATACATCCCAATTTGTCTTGCCCAACTAATTTCTCGCCGACGAGAATGCCCTTTCAAGTCTTCTATGGGAACATCAAAAACTTCGGCGATCGCTGTCAATACTGCATGAGGAGAAGCGGGGGATTTTTCCGATGGCGGATTTAAAACCGGAGTCAAATTTTCCACCGTCATTGGCAATCCAGAAATCGAAATATAAGCTACTGCCCGAATTAATGCCCCCTCTAATTCCCGAATATTAGAAGTATAGTTAGTGGCAATATATTCAATTACCGCCCTAGGCAAGCGCATATTTTCGTATTCAGCCTTCTTCTGTAAAATTGCCATCCTAGTTTCCAAATCCGGTAACTGAATATCAGCAATTAAACCCATAGAAAACCGCGAACAAAGACGCTCTTGCAAGCGGGGAATTTGCTTTGGGGGACGATCGGAAGCCAAAACCACTTGTTTCCCCGCTTCGTGTAAAGTATTAAAAGTGTGAAAAAACTCTTCTTGGGTATATTCTTTCCCTTCAATAAATTGAATATCATCCACTAATAGCACATCAGCGGCGCGGTAATGTTCGCGGAAACTCTGCATACTATCTTTCCGAATCGCCGCAATTAAATCATTGGTAAACTGTTCCGTAGAAACATAAAAGATTTTAGAATCTGGGGAAATTTCTAACCGATAATGACCAATAGCCTGCATTAAGTGAGTTTTGCCTAAACCAACTCCACCGCAGAGAAATAAAGGATTAAATTCCCTTCCCGGAGATTCTGCTACTGCCAAAGATGCGGCGTGAGCCATCCGACTATTGGAACCCACGACGAACCGAGAAAATACATATTTAGAATTTAATTTAGGCGGTTTAGGACGATTATTGGGGGGATTTTCGGCAACTTGGGCGGCTACAGGCATAGACCAAGGGGCTTCATTTTCCGCGATACTAGAATTTTCCTCTCCTTTGGCGATCGCAATGTGGATTTCCACCGGATAACCCAAAATATCCTGCACCACATCAGCGATGGTTTTGATGTAATACTTCTGCAACCAATTGCGCGCAAAGGGGTTGGGAGTGCAAATCTCCAAACAGTTATTTTCTAACTTTTGGGCGCTGGCGGTTTTAATCCAGGTTTCAAAGGTAGGGCGACTTAGCTGGATTTGCAAGCGTTCTAGCACTTGACTCCACAGTTGCTCCAGGGAAACATCCACGAACTTACCTCCAGCCCTCAGTTAAAGCAGAATATCATTATTTTAGAATGTCTTTCCGAGGAAAGAGGCCAACTCAGTACAATTCCCTATCCCTACCCCTATGTCCAAACTGCGAGAAATTTCCCAACTTGGCAATCCCGTCTTGCGCCAAACCGCTCAACCAATTGAGGATATCAGTCATCCCGACATCCAAAAGCTGATTGATGACTTGCTGACTACGGTAATTGCCGCGAATGGGGTGGGTATCGCCGCCCCCCAGGTTGCCGCCTCCTATCGCCTGCTGGTGGTGGCATCTCGCCCTAATCCTCGGTATCCCCATGCGCCGTTGATGACACCCACTGCCATGCTCAATCCTCAAATTATCGCCCATTCTACTCAAGTGGTAAAAGATTGGGAAGGTTGTTTGAGCGTTCCGGGAATTCGCGGTTTAGTTCCCAGATATCAGACAATTGCAGTAGAATATACTGACCGAGAGGGCAATTGGCATCGGCAAGAATTAACTGATTTTGTGGCGAGAATTTTTCAGCACGAATACGATCATTTGGAAGGAATGGTATTTTTAGATCGAGTGGAAAGTCAGGAAGAGTTAATTACTGAAGAGGAATATCAACGTCTTCTGGTGGCTAAATAAAGTCTCAAATTGTGTACCGTCGTAGGGTGGGCAATGCCTTCCAACGTAACATAACATTCTGAGATGATCGCGGACATTGCCCACCCTACAGATCTATTTTAAGGCATACGGGCTTTTAACGGTTTTCCAGAGAGATTTAAAAGGTGATTTTAAATGGTTGTGGCAATTTCTCAAACCGGATTGAGTACAGGGGAAGTTTTATTGTCCAATGTGACATGGGAAACCCTGGAACAGTTGGATATAGATTTAGCAGATACAGGAGCGCGTTTAACTTATTTGGATGGGTGTGTAAAAATTATGGCTCCATTGTCTGATGCCCATGAAGAACCTAAAAAGACTTTATGCCAACTTCTAGAAATTTATATGCGTCAGAAAAACATTCGTTTTTATGCGCGGGGTAGCACGACAATTGGAAGTAAGGAATTGGCGGCACGGAAGGAGCCAGATGAATCTTATTGTTTGGGGCAACGCAAGTCAGTTCCAGATTTGGCAGTTGAGATTGTGGTGACAAGTGGCGGCATTAACATTTTGGAAATCTATCGCCGTATCGGAGTGCGAGAGGTGTGGTTTTGGGAAGATGGAGTAATTTCAGTTTATTGTTTGCGGTTAAATGGTTATGAGTTGGTAAATAAGAGTGAATTGTTGCCAGAATTAGACTTGCGATCGCTGGAATTTTATTCCCGCATGGCAGATCAATATGATGCCGTCAATGCCTTTATGCAAACCCTTGTTTGAGGCTTCTAAACTTAAGTTTAAACTCTCAATCCGCCAGAGGTTAAAACCCAACATTTATCAGTGTTTTGTTGGGCTGAAATATCTATCGGAGACGTTCCACCGGAACGTCTCTACTGGGATAACCCAACATTTTAGACTAGACGTGCTACTACGATTATAATCAAGTTATTGATTTTTCATTCCTTAGTCCTCTTCAGAGGACTTGATTTATTAGACAGGGACTTAAGTCCCTGGCGGGTGTCAGCAATACGATTTGCGTAATAGCAGTTAAAGTCGCTGAAAAATCGCTCCCCAGCTTCTAAATTGTTCTCGGCAAAATAGTCAGCGATCGCGTTAAGATCTTGGCTAGCGAGAACGTTAATAATGTAGCGGCTCATTTATAAAGTAAAAAATCAAAGGACGTTTGTAGTTGGGCTTCAGCCCTCCGGATTAGGGCTGAAGCTAGGCTGTTGACTTTGGGTATTTTTAAGCAATTTTATTCATGCAATAAATCTGTCCGATATTCCCTAACTGGTTCCCAGGCTCTGCCTGGGAACCGATATCCAGAGGCTCTGCCTCGTTTGGCGCTCATAAGAGGCAGAGCCTCTCAATGGGCATTCCCAGGCAGAGCCTGGGAACGAGTAGAATTTCTCCTTTGTTAGTTAGTCAAACGGAACCTTATCTAGAACAGTATTATAACAGCGATCGCCCTAACAATACCCGCTGGCAATGGCAAGTATGCGATCGCCTAGAACAATCAATTATTTTACCCAGTTTAAATCTTGAACTGCCGATGAATGAAATCTATCGCCGGATTAGTTTTTAAAAAGCGATCGCCATCTGAAGAGATAATATCTATAGCACTCCCGTAGGGGCAATCCCCCCGTGGTTGCCCCGATTTAACGCAGGGCTGTTTCACGCTAGGATTTTTTACGGTCTGAAACCCTTGCAAAGCAAGGGTTTCAGACGATAATTCCTACCAAGAGGGTAGGAATTATTAAAAACTCCGGTTTTGCCCACTGGGAGAGGCATTGAAAAGCCAAAGATCGGAAATTGAACCTTAGCGTGAAACAGCCCTGCGATTTAACGGGGTAGGCACGGGGGCGCTACCCCTACATATTTTTCCAATATTTTTGGCGTAAGTCCTGAAGACCTGAAATTAACTGGTGGTGCGGACTAGCAGTACCGGACAATTGGCTTGAACTCGCACATAGTCGGAAAAAGAATTTCCCAACAAACGGTCAAGATCTGGTAAGGCTTTGGCAACGGAAGGACGGCGTTCCGGAGAACCTACCACCAAGAGGTCAATACTTAATTCGTCGGCGAGCTTGCAAATCTCTTCTCCCGGCTTGCCATTGCCCGCAACGCATTTGTAAGAAACCCCTTGTTTTTTGGCTTCGGCGATCGCGGGTTGCAAAACGGGATCTTGTTCTGGATTGCCTAACTCTCCAGCTTTACTGGCTTTATCTACAGGTTTAATGTGGGACAGAAATAATTGTCCGCCTTGGATTCCTCTCAATAGAAACAAGGCTAATTGCAAGCTTTGTTTGGAAGCTTCGGAACCGTTAAATGCTACTAACAAGCGTTTAACTTTCTTGACATAAATATCGTCTTTAACTAACAGCATCGGACGAGAAGTTAGCTGAAAAACGTATTGGCTCACGGAATTTTCTAAAATTGATTCCAGCCGCTTCAGACCCCGCGACCCCATAATAATTAGGTCGGCTTTTTCTTCATCGGCAATTTGGCAAACTGTATCCTTCGGTTCTCCCTGTTTTAATCGGGCAGTAACTTTGTTGGGTTCAAGGTTCAAATACTGAATGGCTGATGCCAGGATTTTGCCACCTTCTTCTAATTTGGCTGCCATGGCTTCCGCTGTCACTTGGGGCGGAACGATGTGTAAAACGGTGACGCTGGCTTGCTGGATAGCAGGGATTTCCAGCAACATTTTGAACATTTCTTCGCACTTTCCTAGACCAGCTACGGCGATCAAAATTTTTTGAATCATGACATTATTGTTCTTAAAAAAGAAACAGTTTAACTTTTGGGGTGATTGGGGTGGCTTAATCTGAGTTTTGGGTCAAGAGGCGATCGCCTTCAGTTTTGGCTTGGCAGAATTAAGCCCATTGTTAATATTACCTAGAAAGACTAACCCTTTATAACTCAATGGTAGTAATTGTAATTTTAGTTTATTAATTTATTTTGCTAAAAGTTAAGAAATGCGATCTTCGATCGAAATTGAGCGCAAATAATGTAGAGAAGCGATCGCTTAATTTAAGTCAAAGATTTTTCACTTTGGGGCAGTAAATTGGTCAATCCAGCCTGCTTTCTGCCCACCACCCGATAAACATCAACGGTTTGCTGTCTGCCCTTGAGTGCCATTGCTCCCCAAGACTCCAGGGCAAACTGGTCTTCTTCTAAATACATTAAAGTTTCGCTGGCAGTTAAAATCCGGCAGTCGCTCGGTTGACGGTGCTTTTCGCAACTTTCCAACCGCGAGGCAATATTGACAGTATCGCCAATTACCCCATATTCCAAGCGATCTTTCCCTCCCAAACTGCCCACGACGACGGGACCTGTAAACATTCCCAGACGCATTTGGATTTCTGGCATTCCGCGCTTTTTCCAATCGCGGTTGAGTTCTGCTAATTTTTCCGCGATCGCCATTGCACACTCTACCGCCTGTTGAGCATCTTTTTTGACTTCCTCCTTATAAATCCGGGACATTGGCACGCCAAAGACTGCCATTACCCCGTCGCCAGTAAACTTGTTGATAATCCCTTCCCGGCTCAAAACTTCGTGAGTAATCACATCTAGCAGTTCGTTTAACCATAGCAGCAACTCTTCGGGCTGTTTTTGTTCGGAAATTGTGCTGAAGTTTCTGATGTCAGAAAACATCACCGTCGCTGTCAGCCGAATTCCCGGCAATTTGCCCGCCTTCAGCAAATAATCGCGCTTATTCCAGAGGTCTTTAGCAATTTCCGGGGAAGTATTTTGTCCCAAAAGTCGCATCACAATTTGTTGTTGCTGTTGGGCAATGTAAGAGCGGTAAATTACCACTAAACCAACAGTCAACACAAATCCCAGCGCCGGGGAAGCCACAGGTATCCAAATCGATTGGGAAAAAATGTAGAAACTAATCCCACCCAAAACCACCAGCATCCCCACACTACCGAAAATCACCATCAGGGGATGGCGAAGTCCCATCCCTAAAGCGCCTCCCACCAGCACCCAGCCAAGAATCCACAGAATTTCATCTTTTTCTGACCAAAATTTAAAGAGAGGGCGATCGCCTACTGCCGCATCCAAGTATTGGCTAACCATTTGAGCATGAACAAATACCCCCGCCATTTGATGATTTTGTCGTTGGGCGGGGCTATAGGGGGTATAAAAATAGTCTTTCAAACTTGGGGCGGTGGAACCAATCAAAACAACTTTATCCCGCACCCAATCCGGTTCGATCTCACCTTTCAAAACTTGTTGCAGGGAAACTTGCCGCGCTATGCTATTGCCAGTGCGGTAATTGAGTAAAGCTTGATAGCCTCTAGCATCAACATTTTGATAGCCACCAGAATTTTCAGCTAGGGGGATAAAAACTGCTTTGCCTAACTGGAAATATTTAGGATTGAATTTGGTAGGTTCGAGGGTAATCCCTTCAGGTTTGAGATAAAGTCTCGCCAACCGAAAGGAAAGAGCGGAAATTGCTCCATCTGGGGTATCGGCAACTAATAGCGAACGGCGCACAATCCCATCGGGATCGATCAGTAAGTCATTAAAACCAATTTGCTTGGGGGCGATATCTGGAGGCGCAGCAGTGCCATCAATGTTGCGAATGGCGATGACATTGGTTTTTTTTAATTGAGCCATCAGTTCTTTATTCCCTGGCTCTACGGGAATATCGCGGTAAATATCTAAGCCAATGGCGCGAGGCTGATGTTTTTGCAGTTGCTCAAATACCTGCGCCATGATCCGATCGGATACAGGCCAACGCCGGAAACTCCGCAAGTCTTCATCGGTGATGGTGACTACCAGCAGCCGAGGATCGATGCCGAGATCGGGGCGAGCGCGCATCATCTGGTCATAAGCTACCAATTCTAAGGGTTGCATCCAACCCAGATGGCGGACTCCGAGGATGACACCTGCGATCGCCAAAGTTGAAATTGCCGCGATCCGAATATTGGTTAAATCCGGTATCCTGGCTCGCATCCAGCTAGAAAGCTGCGCCATATTTGATCTTTGGGATTTCAAAAAGCTGCTCACAGATGCCCCAGATTGCTTATTTTTCAGGAAGTTCGCGATGCAGTTGCATCAGAAGCTCTAAATAACTCCTACACTGGCGATCGCATTTATTTACCTAAACTCTGCCAAATTTATTGAATCAGGATACTTGTGGGCAAACCTTGAGAAGGAATTGGCGTACCACATTATTATACTTTCAGACTGAGGGGAAATACCCGCTATCTCTCCAACTCCCCAACTCCCCCACGCCCCCAAAACACAACACCCCCCCACACCCCCAACCCCCCAAGCCCCACCAC
>CAKZHE010000204.1 GCA_936920195.1 uncultured cyanobacterium
ACCCCATCACCCCATCACCCCAACTCCCCACTCCCTGTTAAAAAAAGATGACTTTTCATCCCGGTAGCTGACTGGTTGGCTGGTAATTTGCAGAAGAGTCGATTACTCTACCTATTAGACTAGGACTTACTGAGAGAAAAAACTTTTAGAAAACCCTTGACTATCCTCCCAAAGCAATTTAAATTGACTGCGACTAGCAATTTTTTCAGTTGATTCTAGTATCCTCGGACACTATTGAGCGCTAAATCTTCTGACTGTCCAAACTGCAGCCCACACCAACCCCAATCAACCCTAGCTGGCTATTCTTTCTGACCAATATGGCACGGAATATCTAGTCCCCAGCACCTAGACCGGCCAACAAGGAGCGATCGCGTGAGTAATAATCAACTAAAGCAGATTTTTTTCCCTTTACTGGCTGCCGCTAGCAGTTTTTCGCTCATTCTGGCTTTTTCCGCCAAAGGAGAACTGACACAGCAGGCTAGTAAGCTATTGGGTAAACCCCCCGCACCACAGCCAGTTCAAAATTCCGACGCGAAGCCTAACGGCAAATTGGTCGCCCAAAAAGACCAAGCATTTAGAAATGCGATCGCTAAATTAGAACAGGAAGTTAAAGAAAATCGCCTCACTTTCAACATTCCTAAACAATTTAAATCCCAAGTTTTGGAAGAAGTTAAGTTAAATAATTCCGAAAAAGTAGTGGCTCTGACCTTTGATGATGGGCCTTGGCCTGATAACACGACCCAAATTCTTGATGTTTTGCGGGAAAATAATGTCAAAGCGACATTTTTTGTCGTAGGACAGGCAGTCCAAGCCTTTCCTCAACTGTTGCAACAAGTAGTCAAAGAAGGTCACGCCATCGGCAACCATACCTGGAGCCACAGTTATCATAATTTCAGTCCAGAAGGGGCAAAAAATGAAATTGAGCGGACTGCCGCCATTGTTTACGAAACCACTGGAGTTAAAACTTCTCTGTTTCGTCCTCCCGGAGGATTCATGCACAATGGGGTAGTGGACTATGCCAAACAGCGCGATTATGCCATTGTGATGTGGTCAGCAGATTCTAATGACTATCGTCGCCCTCCAGTTCCCACATTCTTGCATTCGGTTTTGAGTTCGACAGGTCCCGGAGGAATCATTTTAATGCACGATGGGGGCGGCGATCGCTCTCAAACTGTGAAAGCTTTACCAGAATTAATTGCCGACCTCAAACAGCAGGGTTATCGGTTTGTGACAGTGGCAGAATTGTTAAAAATGCGAGAGAAGGAAAATCAAACCACCACAGCTACACAACCGCCTAATGCAGATGCCAATTCCCAGGCGAAAATCTCTCAGAAAAACTGAAAATTTTCGATTTAATTTACGCTGAGGAAATTGCAGATGCCCAACAGTAAACCATTATGGCAAGAAACAGCTTTAATATTTTTAGTGGCGGCACTAGGGAGTTTTGCCGCCGCTGCGATCTTGTTTACATATAGTAAACCGAAAACTGCAAACCAGGCCAAAGCACCCGCGAATAGCTCCACATCCGTGGAAATAGTGCGGCGCGATCGCGTAGTCCGAGATATAATTGCCCAAGTCCAACAAGAAATCGATCAAAGTCTCTGGAATTTTAAAATTCCGGCGCAGTTTCAGGGAACAACTTTCAATGATATTAAACTAAACAGTGGCGAAAAAGTAGTTGCCCTGACCTTTGATGATGGACCTTGGCCTAGCAGTACCGTGGCCATCCTGGAAATTCTCAAGCGCAATAATATTAAAGCTACCTTTTTTTGGGTAGGGGAACCCCTAGAAGAATTTCCGCAAATTGCCAAACAAGTAGTTGCCGAAGGTCATGCCATTGGCAATCACACTTGGCATCATTGGTATCATAAAATGAGTCCCGAAGTTGTCCAAAGTGAAATTGAACGGACAAATGAATTAATTTATAAAACTACTGGCGTAAAAACAGGTTTATTTCGGCCTCCCGGAGGCGTGCTAACGAATGGTTTAGCAGATTATGTCATGCAGCAGAAAAATGCTGTGGTGATGTGGTCTTCCGATTCCATTGACTATCGCCGTCCTTCCGTGCCAGTATTTTTAAACAATGTGCTGCGAAATACGGCTCCTGGAGGAATTATTTTAATGCACGACGGGGGCGGCGATCGCTCGCAAACCGTCAGCGCCCTTCCAGAATTAATTGCCAACCTCCGACAACAAGGTTACAAATTTGTCACCGTTCCCGAACTGATGACTATGAAAGCCAAGGAGCCTCAGCAAGTCTTTGACGCAGGTAATGCCACTTTAACTGATTCGCCGTAAATCCCCCACTGAATTCGGTACTCCGAAGACGAGGCAATCTTCTGTGAAATTGGAAGCCCACATTGTACCGTCAGGTCAGTGTGGGTAGTTCACATTCCCTTCCCCCATCAGAACAGCTAAAATAGAAACTAGGTTCGTAGTTGCTTGAGCCACTATCCGGAGGGCTGAAGCCCAACTACCAACTAATCGCCGCAATCTGAACGAGGGAGATAAATCCAATGAGTAGCATCACTCTCGAACCAAGTTCCTACGTCCTACTGGTCGAAACAGATGAGGCTCTAGCCCAGCGATTAAGCATTGACCTCAAAGAAGCAGGTTATACCCCGATCTTAGTCTCTGATGCCGCCAGCGGATTGGATCGAGTCTCCGAACTCCAGCCAGCGATGGTAGTGGTAGACAGAACTTTGGCGGGAGATTCTGGGCTAAAGTTTTGTACCCAAATCAGAAATGCCGGGTATCGAGTCCCCGTATTATTATTAATGTCCCGCGATACCGTCAATGACCGAGTAGCTTGTCTAGAAGCTGGTGCCGACGATTATTTTCTCAAACCCTATCGCACCGAATCATTTTTGCAAATGGTGCGTTTCTACCTGCAACCCGAAAAAAGTAATATTGAACAGTTGCGGTTTGGGGACTTAATTTTGGATTTGACTACCCGGAGAGCAATTCGGAACGGTCGCACAATCGACCTGACCATGAAAGAATATGAACTGTTAAAATACTTGATTTCTCATCCCCGCGAAATTCTCACCCGCGAGCAGATTTTAGAAAATGTTTGGGGCTACGAATTCATGGGAGAATCAAATGTTATAGAAGTTTATATTCGTTACTTGCGGCTAAAAATTGAAGTGGAAGGTGAGAAGCGGTTGATTCAAACAGTGCGCGGTGTTGGCTACGTTTTACGAGATAGTTAATATTAACTTCAATGGTGCGTAGTGGGGCGGGTTTATTCAGGTTAGGAATGAAAAATCAATAAAGTGACTAATCACAATACTGGTTTACCATCAAGAACTGACAATATCCGTAGCTCTACGATTATCATCAAGTTATTGATTTTTCATCTCAACCCCCAGGAGACCCACACCATAGCTGTACTCAGCCCTTCGGCTATGCTCAGGGTAAACTTGGTGTCGGGAGGAATGGGGGTGAATTGCGAAACGTCCCCTGAGTGAATTTTTGCATCAGCAAAAACAGGGAAGAGGACAGTTGAGTAATTCGCCAACTCACTGTGCATAGTTAGGGCTTGCTATGCGCTTCCTCAAGCGACTATTTTGTTAATGGTTCCCAGGCAGAGCCTGGGAACCAGTTTAATCCTCACACCTTCAGACTGAGGAGTGTCAATCTGGAACCCCCTTGCTGCCTATAATGGTGGGAAGAAGACTGTAAACATTCCCCAGCATTCAGCCGTGACAGAACCAGGAAGTTACAAAAACACCGTCAATCTACCCAAGACTGACTTTGAGATGCGGGCGAACGCGACTCGACGCGAACCGGAATTACAACAATTCTGGGAAGAACAGCAGATTTACCATCGCTTGTCCCAGAACAATCCGGGGGATGTATTTGTGCTGCACGATGGTCCCCCCTACGCCAACGGTTCCCTGCATATCGGTCATGCCTTAAACAAAATTCTCAAAGACATTATTAACCGCTATCAACTCTTGCGAGGGCGAAAAGTCCGCTATGTTCCTGGTTGGGACTGTCATGGCTTGCCGATTGAGTTGAAGGTTTTGCAGCAGTTGAGCGCCGAGGAACGGCAAAACCTTTCCCAACTAGATTTGCGCCACAAAGCCAGGGATTTTGCCCTCAAAACTGTCGATGAACAGCGAACCAGTTTTAAGCGTTATGGGATTTGGGGGGATTGGGAAAATCCCTATTTAACCCTGAAACCAGAATATGAGGCTGCCCAAATTGGTGTTTTTGGGCAAATGGTGTTGAAGGGCTATATTTATCGGGGACGAAAACCTGTCCATTGGAGTCCCAGTTCCAAAACTGCTTTAGCAGAGGCAGAATTGGAGTATCCGGAAGGTCACACTTCCCGCAGTATCTATGTGGCCTTTCCAATTACTAGGGTGGCAGATACTGCCAAGGAAGTGTTACAACCCTATTGGACGCAATTAGGGGCAGCAATTTGGACGACAACGCCGTGGACAATTCCGGCAAATCAGGCGATCGCGGTCAATCCCGAACTAACCTATGCTGTGGTAGAAGTGGCGGAGCATTTTCGCCCCAATGCCAATAAATATTTGTTGGTGGCGGCGGATTTAGTCGGGAAATTATCGACAACCCTGGCAACGGAGTTGCAGGTAAAAGCCACTATTTCCGGCAAAAATCTCGAACATTGCACCTATCGCCATCCCTTTTATAATCGCGAAAGTCCCATTGTGATTGGGGGCGATTATATCACGACGGAATCGGGGACGGGATTGGTGCATACGGCTCCCGGTCATGGTCAAGAAGACTATATTGTGGGACAGCGCTACGGGTTGCCCATTTTCTCTCCGGTGGATGACAATGGCAATTTTACCGATGAAGCGGAAAGGTTTGCGGGGTTAAATGTCCTCGGAGAAGGCAATGGCGCGGTAATTGAAGCCTTGTCGGAAGCTGGGGTGTTGCTATGGGTGGAATCCTACGTTCATAAATATCCCTACGACTGGCGTACCAAAAAACCGACTATTTATCGGGCTACAGAACAGTGGTTTGCCTCAGTGGAAGGATTTCGAGAAGAGGCATTAAAAGCGATCGCGGCGGTAGAATGGATTCCCGCCCAAGGTCAAAATCGGATTACGCCGATGGTGGCAGAACGTTCGGATTGGTGTATTTCCCGCCAGCGCAGTTGGGGTGTCCCTATCCCAGTTTTCTACGATCAAGAAACTGGTGAACCTCTACTAACTGAAGAAACAATTAATTATGTCCAAGCTATCATTGCCGAAAAAGGTTCTGATGCTTGGTGGGAACTTTCAGTTGAAGAATTACTGCCAGAATCCTATCGTCACAATGGGCGACATTATCGCAAAGGTACAGACACGATGGATGTCTGGTTTGATTCTGGTTCCTCTTGGGCAGCAGTCGCTCAAAGTCGTCCAGAATTAAAATATCCAGCGGATATCTATTTAGAAGGTTCCGATCAACATCGGGGTTGGTTCCAATCCAGTTTATTAACCAGCGTGGCATCCCAAGGGCGCGCCCCCTACAAAACGATTTTAACTCATGGTTTTACCCTAGATGAACAGGGTCGCAAAATGAGTAAATCCTTGGGGAATGTCATCGATCCGGCAGTGGTAATTGAAGGTGGTAAAAATATCAAAGAAGAACCACCTTATGGAGCCGATGTGTTGCGGTTGTGGGTGTCTTCTGTTGATTACTCGACAGATGTATCAATTAGCAAGAATATCCTCAAACAAATGGGGGATGTTCGCAATAAAATTCGCAATACGGCGCGGTTTTTGTTGGGTAGTTTGCACGACTTTAATCCGGCTACGGATGCGGTGGCTTATGAAGATTTGCCAGAAATTGACCGCTATATCCTGCACCGAATGACGGAGGTATTTGCCGAAATTACTGAAGCGTTTGAAAGTTACCAATTTTTCCACTTTTTCCAAACTGTCCAGAATTTCTGTGTAGTTGATTTGTCCAACTTCTATTTAGATTCTGCCAAAGACAGACTATATATCAGTGCTGAAAATACTTTGCGCCGTCGCAGTTGCCAAACTGTGCTGGCAGTAGCAGTGGAAAATTTAGCCAAAGCGATCGCTCCTGTTTTATCCCACACTGCTGAGGATATCTGGCAATATCTCCCCTATCCTACGCCCCACAAATCGGTGTTTGATGCAGGTTGGACACAATTAGATCAAAAGTGGCATCAACCGGAATTATCAGCCTTTTGGGAAAAGTTGCGTCAAGTGCGCGGGGAAGTGAATAAGGTTCTCGAACGTGCCAGATCGGAAAAAACCATTGGTTCATCTTTGGAAGCCAAGGTATTGCTATATGTGGCAGATCCAGCATGGCGCAATCAATTACAAGCTTTCAATCCGACTATTCCTGCTTCTGTTAACGAACCTGTAAATACAGCGATTGAAACTGTTGAAACTTCTGCACCAGTGGCAGCCACACCGGAACCTGTAGTCCCAACAGCCGAACCGGAACCAGTTGCGGAAATACCCCCACCTGCACCAGTTGATCATACCCTTGCCGAGCCGGAGACAGAACCAGCAACTAATCCCCTATCTACTGATGAAAAATGGCAGGAATTGACGCAGGAATTAACTAATTATCTGAGGAATTTTCCAGAACATCTAGGGAAATTCTGGGTAAATTACCAGCGTCCTATCACTAATGTGGGGATTTTGGTAACTTCGGCGATCGCAGTCTATATTCTCCTGGGAATGTTAGAGGGAATTAACCAATTACCTCTCCTGAAACCTTTCTTCCAAACTATTGGTTTAGGAGTAATTCTTTGGTTTGGAATCCGCTATTTAATCTTTGCCGAAAAACGGTGTGAATTAGCGAAAAAAGTCCAAGCTTGGAAAGCGATTGTTGTGGGTACGGCAACTCAAGCACCAATTAAAGAAGAGGTTGCCGAGCCGCCAGTACCCCAAGAAGCGATCGCTCCCACCCCAATTTTGGCAACAGCAGAAATAGCACCAATTTTGGAAATACCGCGTCCTTCTGAACCAACACCCCTGGTAGAAGTGGAATTTAGCGAACCTGCAAAAACTCCCCATCCGCCAGCTACTCCCCAGTACCAATTACCGCCAGGTAATCGGGTGGATGAATTGCGCTATATCTTCATTACTTCCCAAGTAGAATTGCTAGACTCACCTGCATCTTTAGCTGGTTTGCAATACACTTGGCAATCAGAAGAATTAGCGATTGGGGTAACGAAAGCCGATGGACATAAATGCGATCGCTGTTGGAATTATTCTGTCCATGTTGGTACATCGGTGGAACATCCGCTCTTGTGCGAGCGTTGCATTCCTGCCATAGCTGGAGAATTCTAAGGAGTCAACAACCTACATAAAGCGGTTCTATAGCAGTTATCAAATAGATGAGGTACGTAGCATACCCTTGCTTGGAGAGCGTCGAGGCAGAGCCTAGGAACGAGTGAAAACGAGTTTCATAAACACTAGGGAAAGCGATAGGATTGCTCTAAAATCCCATTGCTTTGGCGACAGCAGAAATTTCTGGAGCAATCCCTTGCTTTAAGGGATTGTTGCAGTTTTTAATTGCGGTATCAGGGTCTTTTAAACCATTGCCAGTTAATACGCAAACCACCGTCGCCCCTTTAGGAACTTGGTCTTTGACCTTCAACAATCCTGCCACAGAAGCAGCGCTGGCAGGTTCGCAAAATACCCCTTCTTCCGAGGCTAATAACCGATAAGCTTCTAAAATTTCGGCATCGGTAACGGCATTAAATTGCCCTTGACTGGCTTCTTTAGCGGCTACGGCGGCATCCCAACTAGCGGGGTTGCCAATCCGAATGGCAGTGGCAATAGTATTAGGATCGGGGATGGGATGTCCGCTAACTAGGGGTGCGGCTCCCGCAGCTTGAAAACCCATCATTTTTGGCAAGCGATCGCATTTCCCCGCCTGATGATATTGACAAAAACCCATCCAATAGGCAGTTATATTGCCTGCATTGCCGACGGGAATACACAGCCAGTCGGGGGCATCCCCCAAGGTATCAACTACTTCAAAGGCGGCGGTTTTTTGACCTTCTAAACGGTAGGGATTAACGGAGTTAACTAAAGTGACTGGATAATGTTCCGCCATATCTCGGACAATTTCCAGGGCTTTGTCAAAATTCCCTTCTACTGCCAATACTTCCGCTCCATATACCAAGGCTTGCGCTAATTTGCCCAAGGCTACATAACCGTCGGGAATTAGCACAAAGGCTCGCATTCCTCCCCGGCGAGCGTAGGCTGCCGCCGCTGCCGAAGTATTCCCCGTACTGGCACAAATTACCGCTTGCGCTCCGGCTTCCTTGGCTTTAGAAATTGCCATAGTCATCCCCCGGTCTTTGAAACTGCCCGTGGGATTCAAGCCATCATATTTCACAAATACCCGGACATCTTTGCCAATTAAACTAGCGATCGCCGGGACTGGAATTAGGGGAGTATTGCCTTCTAGGAGCGTGACTACCGGAGTATTTTCAGTAACTGGCAAATATTGGCGATAGGCATTAATTAAACCAGGCCAGCTAGAACGCTTGTAGGAGTCTTCTTTAACAGGGGAATTTAGGGTAGATCGGCTGGAAGTCACGGTTTGCAAGTTTGAAGGTTGACTACAAATTTATTTAAAGAACGAAAAATCAATAACTTAAAGTCGTGGAACAATTCAAAATTCAAAATTCAAAATTCAAAATTTGAATTTCTGCCTGGGAACCGATATCGAGAGGCTCTGCCTCGCTTGGTTATCATCCGAGGCAGAGCCTCTCAATGGGCATTCCCAG
>CAKZHE010000205.1 GCA_936920195.1 uncultured cyanobacterium
GGGTGCGTTAGCGGCAGCGTAACGCACCGTTAACTGGTAGGCGGTGCGTTACGCTATCGCTAACGCACCCTACTACTACTTAGTTAACTTAACCATCAAGAGCAAGAACAAAATTTAGGCAGGACAGTTAAGTGGAAACAGATCGAACAGCCGCAATTGAACATCAAAATGTTCCGGTAGAACATCAAGGCTTGCACAGCTTTTTATATAGCTCTGAAGCCGAACACGCCGCCAACGAAGTTACTATTCCCCCAGAATTAGCTAATGATGGCACAGAAATTTTACCTTTAGAGAGTTGGCGATCGCTCTCTGCCAATGCCAAAATTGCTGGAGTGTATGCAGTTTTAGATCCTGCCCAACAAGTGCAGTACATTGGTTATTCCCGCAATGTCTTGCTATCTCTAAATGGACACGCCACTCAAAACGGTTTCGCTAAATGTGCCTTTGTGCGGGTACAGGCAGTTAAATTCCCCAAACGGGAAACTATGGAAAGTTTGCGGGATGAATGGATTGCCCAATTGGGCAGCATACCGCCAGGAAACGCTGAAGATAGCGGGATGTGGGCGGCAACGGTAGGAGAAGCGGCGCGACTGGCGATGTCCGACACTGAACGTCATGCCTACGAAGAGAAAAAGCTAAAATTGCGAAAAGCCATGGCAGATACCGCTCTATCTCAGGAAATTGCCCAAGATGCCAATGCCCAGGAGCGCCGCCAGCAATTAGAATCTGCGGTTAAAAATGACGACTGGAGCGCAGTAATTCAAGCCCAATCTTGAAATCTTCTACTGATTAAATCTGTAGGGTGGGCAATGCTCTCCAAGGCTACTATTACAGTCTTAGATTGTGATAGGCATTGCCCACCCTACGGCTACGACTAAAAAAGTTAATCGTCTCCCGGCTCAATAATCCTTTGAAACAGATAACCAGTCCCCCTCGCCGTTAGAATTAACTCTGGGTTGCTAGGATCGTCCTCCAACTTGGCTCGCAAACGAGAAATATGCACATCTACCACCCGCGTATCTACATGGCGTTCGGGAGTGTATCCCCACACCTCTTGTAAAATTTCCGAGCGCGAAAAAGCTTCTCCCGAACGACTTACCAATAACTCCAGTAAACTGAACTCCATGCCAGTTAACCTAATCCGTTCGTCTCCCTTGTAAACTTGCCGCTTGTTAGTATCGATCTTGATGTTGCTAACATGGATGACTCCAGAACTAGGAATGCCAGAGGCTCCCGTCTTATCAACCCGCCGCAACACCGAACGAATCCGCGCTTCTAGCTCCTTGGGAGAAAAAGGTTTCACCACATAGTCGTCTGCGCCTAGTTCCAACCCAGTGATCCGGTCAGCCACATCCCCCAATGCTGTTAGCATGATGATGGGGACATCTGATTCCTTCCGTAACTCTTGACAAACGCCATAACCATCAAGTTTGGGCATCATTACGTCCAAAACCACCAAGTCAGGAATCGTTTTCCGAAAGGTTTCCAGGGCTTCTTCCCCATCGGCAGCCGTGACGACATCATAGCCAATCATTGACAGACGAGTTTCTAAAATGCGGCGAATACTGGCTTCGTCATCCACCACCAAGATTTTTTCTTTATGGCTATCCAATCTCCCCAACGCTCCTTAAAGTAGAATTTCCAATCGTTAATTTTTTGTTCGTATTATTACGATATCATCGAACTAAGTCAGTTTCGAGAAGCCGAAATACTTACTTGAGAAGGATTTGCAGCTTTCTGAAGATTTAAGAATTTATTCACATTACTTAATCAATATCCCCATGTCAAAAACCCGCACTTTGTTTATCTGCAACCAATGCGGAGCAGAATCAGGGCAGTGGTATGGCAAATGCTCAAACTGCAATACATACGGCTCGCTGGAAGAGCAAGTTGCGGCTGCCAAATCTAATAGTGGTCGGGGTGCTTATCGCAATGACGGCAAAATGGCTACTAAAGCACCCCAACCAAGAATGTCTCTCAAATTTGATCAAATTAGCGATCGCCAGTTGGAGCGCTGGTCCTCTGGTTACGAAGAATTAGACCGGGTATTGGGTGGCGGCATTGTCCCCGGTTCCCTCGTTTTAATTGGTGGCGATCCCGGTATAGGTAAATCTACTTTACTACTCCAAGTGGCTAATGGTTTGTCCCAACGCTATCGAATGTTATATGTCTGTGCGGAAGAATCTGGTCCCCAGGTGAAAATCCGGGCTTTGCGGTTGGGAGTGGGACCCAACGGTAATGGCAAGGAATTGGAGCCAGATGAGATGGTTGAGGAAGAACCAAAAAGCAATCTTTATGTGTTGCCAGAAACGGATTTAGAAGAAATTCTCAAGGAGTTGGAATCCCTTAAACCCAATGTGGCGGTAATTGATAGTATTCAAACCATTTTCTTTCCAGCTTTAACTTCCGCTCCCGGTTCGGTGGCGCAGGTAAGGGAATGCACCTCGGCGTTGATGCAGGTAGCCAAACGGGAAGATATTACTTTGTTGATTGTCGGTCACGTGACCAAGGAAGGGGCGATCGCTGGTCCAAAAGTTTTGGAACACTTAGTGGATACGGTACTATATTTTGAAGGCGATCGCTTTGCTTCCCATCGTCTCCTCCGTTCGGTGAAAAATCGCTTTGGCGCAACCCACGAAATCGGAGTTTTTGAAATGATTGACCGGGGTTTGCGCGAAGTGACTAACCCCTCGGAATTATTTTTAGGCAATCGCGAAGAAAACGTTCCCGGAACCGCTTTAGTTGTAGCTTGCGAAGGTACTCGTCCAATTGTAGTCGAATTACAAGCTCTGGTTAGTCCTACCAGTTATGCTTCCCCCCGCCGCTCCACCACTGGGGTAGATTATAACCGCCTGCTACAAATTTTAGCCGTATTGGAAAAGCGCGTGGGCATTCCTCTATCCAAATTAGATGCTTATTTAGCCTCAGCCGGGGGATTGAAAGTTGAAGAACCCGCCGTTGATTTGGGGATGGCAGTGGCAATTGTGGCTAGTTTTCGCGATCGCACTGTCGATCCTCGCACAGTTTTAATTGGCGAAGTGGGGTTGGGGGGACAAATTCGCCCAGTTTCTCAAATGGAATTGCGGCTCAAGGAAGCGGCAAAACTCGGTTTTAAACGAGCAATTATTCCCAAGGGGCAAACCTTCCCCGATTCCGGTTTAGAAATTATCCCCGTTGCCAAAGTTATTGATGCCATTGTCGCCGCCATTCCCGCTCCCGCTATGCCCGATGAAGCCTATTTAGACGACGATGAATTATAGCAGTTCTCACCCTCAAAAACGGGGAAAAGTTTATATGCCAGCCAAAAATTACCTCTTGGCATTATCAACCCTCTCGCTGGTAACAATTTCTGTGCCAGCTTTAGCAACTTCTTACTACGATCCTTGTCTCCTCATTGAACCGTCTAGCATACCTAATTTGCCAACCCGCTTTCCTATTACTGATTCTAAATATAGCCAAATCCAATTACTTTCTGATATTGCCATTAGATACTCCCAAACGGGACGAGAAAAATTATTTTCTCAAACTGCTTTAGAGGCTTTAGATAGGGCGGAGAAAATTATCGATACGGCTGAAAGAGATACTATGTTATCCAGCATAGCGCTCAAATTACAAAGAACCGAAAACTTACAACTAGCTTTGCAGGCAGCGAAGGAGATCGCCAACAGCAAAAAGAAAGATTATGCTTTGAAGGCGATCGCTGTGACATTAGCGAAGACAAAGCGATTTTCTCCAGCATTGCAAATTGCCGAAAACATTCAGGGAGACGAAGAGAAAGCCCAGGTTTTGTACCAGATAGCAATTAAGTTATCGGAATCGGGAAGATTTAACCAAGCTTTGCAAGTCTCCAAAACAATTAAAGATGATGAAATTCAAGCTTTTCTTTGGGTAAATATAGCAAATGATCTAGCCGAAGCAGGAGAATTAGATCGAGCTTTACAATTCGCAGAAGCCATTAAAAACGAAGAGCAAAAAAATGGTATTTTGACCATTTTAGCTTGGGTAGCAGAAAAAAATCAACAATTTCTTACCGCTGTCAAGATAGCCAACACTATCTCCAGCAAATCCCAACAAGCACATACGTTAAGCGTACTAGCAGAACGTTTGGCAGCCAATGGACAACAGGAATTATCTGCCGCAACTTTCGCTGATGCTTTACAGCTAACTTATACTATTAGTAATCTTTTTAAGAAAACATATTTATTGGATCAAATCGCCTATCAATTAGCCGCTTTGGGCAAAACAGAATTAGCAGATAGAACTTTTGCCGATGCCTTGCAATTTGCCCAAAATATCCCCAAGCCAGAGGAAAAAACTATAGTCCTAGAATCTCTTTCTCTAAGATTAGTAGACAAAGGGGAATTAGACCAAGCTTTGCAACTCATTCAATCAATTCCAGATGCTAATTCTAGAGCTTATGCCTTAAGCGAAATTGCAATTAAATTGGGAAGAGATCGCCAAATAGATCGAGCTTGGGAAATATATTCAAGTATTCCTAGCGGTAACGAATTTGCCAAAAATGGTGCTTTATGCTCCATAGTTTCTGAGGCGGATATCGACCAGACAGATCGAGCTTTAGAGATAATTAAATCGCTTCCAAATACATTTGATAATTCCCAAGTTTTAAAGACAATAGCGATTAAACTAGCTAGCAAAGGACAGCTAGATAAAGCTATCTCAGTGGCTAATTTAGCTTCTTCAGAAACTAATCAAAACTATATCTTGCAAAAAATAGCGATCCAGCTGTTAGAAACAGAACAATTAGAGCCAGCTTTGCAAGTTGCCCAAACAATTACCGACAGTAGCGAAAAAGCTAATACTTTAGGAGCGATCGCCGTCAAGTTCGCACAAACTGGACAAACCGAATTAGCCGAGCAAACTTTTGCAGAGGCATTGCAATCAGGGAAAGCGATCGCAGATGCTTCTAAGCAAATAACTGTTTTCAGCACGTTGGCTTTTAACTTAGCAAATGTTCAACAGTTCGATCGCGCATTGTCATTAGCTGAAACTATTTCTTCCCTCTCCGAGAGAATATATATTTTACAGAACATTGGACTGAAGTTGGTAGATAATGGACAAGCCGATCGAGCTTTACAAATAGTTAAAACTATTCCCTCAAAATCGGCGCAAGGGATAGCATTAATTGCAATAGCCGATCGATATATTGCGGCTAAAAACTGGGAATCGGCAGCTACAATTTTAGATCGGGCTTTAGAAATGACGCTACCGGATTGAATTATCGCCAATTTTCCGGAGGAGATAGTGGAAGGGAGGAATAGTAGCTAGATTTATCTGGAGTTGCCTGCGTGCCAGACACTACTACTATGCCTTGTCCCGCCGAGCTAAATACAGGCGATCGCATCTTGCTCCTCATCCAAGAGTCTTCAGACGGTATCACTTTGCGAGAAATTTGTCAACAATTAAATCGTTCCGTATCAATGGTACAGCGCCATCTAAAATTATTGATTCGCCAAGGCAAAATTGGCTCGCAGTTGTCCGCCAACGGAATGCACCTGGTTTTTAAATCAAACCAGTAATTTAAGATACATAGAACTTAAAGATGAATTTAACATCATAGGCTGATAATGTAAAGTTTATTTGAGTTCCCTTTTGTGTTGGGCTGTTGGAGTGTTACCTTAAATCCAAGTTTGACAAGCCGTCAAACACATGATCTTGAGCATTTAACAGTTTCTAGAAATCTTTTGACTCATGAAAGCCTTTATGCAAATAAGAAAGTTGTTACTTTCTTTGGTTTTTTCAACTTTCGTTATAGTGATGCTGCTATCCAGCAGCGCCTATGCCCAACCATTACAGGTTAAAGATGCCCCGACTCCAGAGGCAACCAGCCTGAATACAGTGTATATTCGCAGAAATGCTCACTCTCCAGAAGCCAGGGCGGATATTGAAGCGCTCCAACTTGCACTCAGAATCATGCGAGACAATGGTTGCGATAACCCACTAAGTTGGTACTATCAGGGTGGAATACATTGGGTTCCGCCTGCTAGTGATTTACAAACCAATCCTTTCTGCCAAAACTACAACATCAATTCACCACAAATAAAAACCTTCTGGGATAACTGCACCCATACCCCAACTTCTACGATTCACTTTTTGTCATGGCATCGGTTCTTCATCAATTATTTTGAAAAAATTGTTCGCCAACTTTCTGGTAAGTCTGATTTCGCTCTACCCTATTGGGATTATACCAGTACAACTGATGCTGAAATAAACCGTACAATGCCAGAAGAGTTCACGATTCCTCCTAGTGGAGCTTTCAATAACAGTCTTTATGAGCAGTCTAGGTTTGCAGAGCTAAATGCAGGTTTCCCCATTGAAAATAACTGGGCGCAACAATATCTGATTGATGGAGTAAACAATCTGTTTGAAAATACCGAATTTTCAGCGTTTAACTCAGGTATTGAGATTATACCACATGGTGTGATGCACGACTACATAGGAGGTGGTTCTGAGCCTGAAAACTACACAATATGGAATCCTATCTGGCAAAAGAACACTCAGGGTGGCCTGATGGCACAGGTTCCAACCGCTGGTTTTGACCCAATTTTCTGGCTGCATCACTCCAATATTGACCGCTTGTGGGAGAAGTGGACGCGCTCACCAAATGGTCAAAGAATTACTCTGGAGCAATTGCAATCAGTGTATTGGCCCTATGCGTTTTTCGATGAAAATGGTAATTCTGTTGTTTACACAGTGGATCAAGTTTACAACCAGGTCTACAACCCAGATTACGTTTATGATGATATCCCTACTGCCACAAGTAGGGAATTATTAGCTACCCAACCCCAGAAGCGCCAAAGAAGTGTAATTACTTCTAGGAATTTACAGCAGCTAGTCACAGATACGCCAACTGAATTTGTCGTTCCATTAACTTCCCGATTGGAAAAGAAAGCTTCAACATTACTTAGTGAAGTTGCCGAGATCAGTTCTCCCCTAGAAAAAAGCTTTGTAGTGGAGTTAGCGGTATCTTTCCAAGGAAGACCCAGAGGCATTTATGATGTTTATGTCAATTTGCCAAATATCAAGGCAATCAGTGACAGATCTACTTACTACGCTGGTTCTATTTCTTTCTTTATGCCAGAGAGTGACGAGAAAGCTACCAAAACCTTCACGTTTGACATTACTGATGAATTGATTCAGCAGGTGAAAACCAGAGAAGATCTCGCGGACGATCAAAACTTATCATTCACTATCTTCAAAAATGGTGGTTCTAAAGATCCGCAAATCGTTGTTGAGAAAGTTACACTCTATCAATACAAGCAGTCATAGCTTTCATTGAAGGGTAATCTTAATAGTAAGGGATCGCAATTAAATTGCGATCCCTTATTTCTGGATATGGGCTCCCAGACAACTGTCTGGGAGCCAGTTAAATTTGCCTGTAAAGTCTCTAAATCAATACTTTCAAGAGCTTTCACTGACACTGCAACGGTACATAAATCGAGCATCCAATTCAAGGGCTAAAATTTAAACTTGAATTAATATGCTTTGTTACCCCCATCAGCAGCGTCCTCTGAGGTATTTTCCTCATCTTCACTCTTCATTGCTCCCCTGTTGCGGCGGAATTTAGAAAACCTGCCTGTAGTTTGGCGTTTGCGAAACTTCCGGGCGTAGGCTTGATTTCGCTGCGCCTTTTCTTTCTTAGGGTTGCGGCGCTTCGACATATTAACCTCATTGCGAAACAACAAAAACCATTCCTCTGTACTATCCAGAGGAAACCTTAGCTACCGACGTTACTGACCATTATCGACTAACGGCAGGGTAAAAGCAACTCACTTTCCTACCCAGTGAAGCAAGGGTTCACCATTATACCTCATTCCAAAAGCCAATTTTCAGGTTTGCCAGGATATTTGTCAAGAATTTAGCGCCTTCATCAACCAAGAGGGCGGAATTGCGTCATTACTCGCCCTTCTGAAGGCAGTTATGCCAGATTAAAATGAGATAATCAGATTGCTGAAGACTGGAAATCAGGCCAATGAGATTCACTTTCCCGATTTGGAGCGAGTAAAATGAATGCGATCGCCTTGCCTCCGACCCTAGAATTAATGTTAGATCTGACTGATGAGCAATTTTGGCAATTGTGCGAAAACAATCGCGATCTCAGATTTGAACGTACCGCCACCGGAGAATTGATTATTATGCCGCCTACAGGTAGTGAAACAGGCAGACGGAATATGGATTTGTCGTTTCAATTGCAAAGCTGGAGCCGCCAAAATGGTTTAGGAATTGCTTTTGACTCTTCTACTGGCTTCAAGTTGCCGAATGGGGCAAATCGTTCTCCCGATGCGGCTTGGATTAAAAAAGAAAGATGGGAAGCTTTAACGGCAGAGCAGCAAGAAAAGTTTGCGCCTATCTGTCCTGATTTTGTGGTAGAGTTGCGCTCTCCTAGTGACAATTTGGAAAACTTGCAGAAAAAGATGCGAGAATATATTGCCAATGGAGCGCGATTAGGTTGGTTGCTGAATCGCCAAAATCGGGAAGTGGAAATCTATCGTCCGAATCGGGAAGTGGAAATTAAGCGATCGCCTACTACTCTATCAGGAGAAGATGTGCTACCTGGTTTTATTTTATCCCTAGAACAAATTTTATTGATCGTGCGTAAAACCCCGTCCCCTTGTGGGCGGGGATGTAAGCGCGGTTAAACTAGGGGGTTCGACAC
>CAKZHE010000206.1 GCA_936920195.1 uncultured cyanobacterium
TTATCCCGACTATTTTAGCATAGAATTGGGGCAAAAAATCAAGAAATATCAAGCAGTCCTAGAAGGACGGGGTTTTAAACCCATTTCTCTGATAAAATTCATAGCCAGTTGATTAGTTGTCAATCGTAGTAGCGCATCTAGCCTAATTTGGTCGCTTGGGAGATCTATTGGAGACGTTCCACCGGAACGTCTCTACGAACTGGGATAACCCAAATGTAGCCAGAATAAATGAAATTGGTATGACTCCTGCTTAATTCTTGGCTATGCTATAAAAAACCACTACTTTGCTGAAGATGAAAGCCCAAGAAGTGCTGAAGCGTTACGCAGATGGCAGGAGAGACTTTCGGGGGGAAAATCTCCTAGGTCTATCTTTTCAGGGAAAAGACTTGTCCGGGGCAGATTTTTCTGAAGCTGATATTAGGGGAACTAACTTTAGTCGGGCTAATCTTACCGGGGCTAAATTTGTAGGTGCTAAGGCTGGATTGCCGATGCCGTGGGTAATTTTTTCGTTAATCATTTGTTGTTTGTTATCTGCATTCTCAGGATTTCTTATCGTCTATTTGAGTTATTTGATTTCATTTATTTTTAGTCCTTATATCAACAATATGATTATGGGCTTGGCAAGCTTATTGGTAATTTTTGTTTTTAATTTTTTCCTTATTTACAGAGGACTTAGCAACATCGCTGTCGCCTTCGCCTTCGCCTTCGCAGGAGCAGGAGCAGGAGCCGTCATCTTTGGGGGAGCTGTCGCCTTCGCCGTCGCTGTCTCCGGAGCAGTTGCTGTCGCAGGAGCGGTTACTATCGCCGTCGCCGTTGCCGTCGCTGTCGCTGAAGCCATCGCTGGAGCCAGAGCGGTTGCCGTTGTCTTCTCCGTCATTTTCGCCGTCGTCTTCGTTGTTGCCTTGCTTTTCGCCAAAGTCTTTATTGTCATCGTTGCTATTCTATTAACATCAGTTAACAGTTATATTGGCTGGCGTGCCATTAAAGGAGATTCCAGAGATGCGTGGATTCGGACAATGGCTGTTGATTTTGCAGCGACAGGTGGCACTACCTTTTTCCAAGCAAATCTAACTGATGCCGACTTTACCAAAGCCACACTCAAAAATACAGACTTCCGCAAAGCTACCCTAATTCGTACTGGTTTTAAAGCCACTAAAAAACTAGATTTAGCTCGTCCCGGCAATACCTATTTACAAACCAGGCAAATGCAAGAACTACTTCAAACAGGGCAAGGAGAAAACCAGAACTTCGATCGCCAAGACTTACAGGGAGTAAATTTAAACGGTGCTAATTTAGTTGGAGCCAGTTTCATTGAAGCTAACTTACAAGAAGCTTCCTTGCCAGATGCTAATCTTTCTGATGCTAAATTAGTCCGTACCTTACTAGGTCAGACAGATTTAACTGGATCAACTCTTACAGGCGCTTATATTGAAGGATGGAATATTACTTCTGAAACCATACTGAGAGGAGTAAAATGCGATTATGTATTTATGCGCTTACCTCCCGATAAACGGCCTAACTTTATTGCCTTACCACCGGAAGAAGCTCGCGATCCTAATCCCCGTCGGCAACCTGCTAATTGGAACGACTATTTTAAAGAAGGTGATTTTACCGATTTCATCGCGCCGATGAAACATACCCTTAATCTTTATCATAATAAGTCCATTGACCCTCGATTGATCGCCCTGGCTTTTGAGCAGCTAATTGAAAACAATCCAGATGCCGATATTGAATTAGTCTCAATCGAGAAAAAAGGCCGGAATAAAGATAAAGTGGTAATCCGGGCAGAAACTTCTCCCCAAGCCGATCATACAGTTCTAAATGCTAAATATTCAGAGGATTTAGCTTACTTGCAATCCTTACCACCTGAAGCTATTAGAGCCTTATTAATTGAAAGAGAGTCAACCATTAGATTACTCAGCGGATTAATAGAAGCAAAACATAAACCACCCGACGCTCATATTAGCATTTCACCTACTATTTCAACTACTCACATCGAAGGAGATCCCATGTCAGACAAAAGCAGTAGTTTTCAATTTGGCAATGTTGGTGGCGATGTTGTCGGTGTTGCTGGAGGCGATATCAGCGGCGTGGCTGGTAAAGACTTGACTGGGGTGGCTGGGGGCGATATTAGTGGTACTGTGACTGCTAGTATTGGTGAAGTTACCAAGTCTGAAGTTCCAGAAGCGCCTAAACTGGCTGACTTGTTAAAGCAATTACAATCAACTATTGAATCCGATACTCATTTATCAGAAAAAGACAGAACCAAAGCCTTAAAACAAGTACAAACCTTAGCCGAAGCTGCCCAGAACCCAAAAAATGAGGATAAAAAAGACTTGGCAGATACCGCAATTACCATGCTCAAAGGCATATTTACTGGAGTACCTGTACTGGCAGCATCTGTCACAGTTTGCCAAGAATTACTACCAGCGATCGCATCACTTTTTGAGCTATAGCACGTCCGAAGTATTGATTTTTGACCACCTAACTTAATGTGTCAATTCTTAATCCCTGGACTCCTCTCCACGCCCAATTGCACCGCACCCTGCGCCAACGCCAATTACTGCCCCGTGGTGGGCGCTTACTACTGGCAGTTTCCGGGGGACAAGATTCCCTATGCTTATTAAAATTACTTATAGACTTGCAGCCGAAATGGGATTGGGATTTAGCCGTTGCCCATTGCGATCATCGATGGCAGTATGACACGGGAATTGCCGCCCATGTCCAGCAAATAGTGGCATCTTGGCAAATACCTTTTTATCTGGAAACCGCCACGGAAGTTAGCGAGAGTGAAGGAGCGGCGCGGCAGTGGCGCTATCAAGCTTTGAGCGCGATCTCCTGTAGGGAAAAATATCAATATGTCGTCACCGCCCATACCCAAAGCGATCGCGCCGAAACTTTACTTTACAATCTATTTCGGGGAACAGGTGCAGATGGATTAGGGGCGATCGCTTGGCAGCGGGAATTAGTCCCTGGGGTGCAGTTAGTCCGTCCCCTCCTAGAAATTAGTCGTTCTACCACCGGGCAGTTTTGTCGAGATTTCCAACTCCCGGTTTGGGAAGATGTCTACAACCAGGATTTTAAATACGCCCGCAATCGCATTCGTCAAGAATTATTACCCTATCTCCAAACTCACTTCAACCCTCAAGTCGATCGGAACTTAGCCCAAACAGCAGAACTTTTGCGAGCAGATGTTGACTATTTGGAGCAGCAAGCCAGTCAGTTGTTAGCAGCCATTTCTAGTCCAGAACCTCCTGCCGGATTGAATCGGCGACTTTTGAGTGCTGCTCCCCTCGCCATCCAACGTCGCGCCGTCAGGCAATTTCTGAAGTTACATCTAGCCCAAGCGCCCAACTTTGCCCAGATTGAAAAATTTCTAGCTTTAATCAATGCACCCCAAAACAGTCGGAGCGATCCTTTTTCCGGAAAAGTGACGGCACAGGTTCAAGGAGACTGGATTGTTTTACCAGAAATAACAAAAGACTAGGACAGGACTTACGCAACACCTCTATTAGTAGGGTGTGTTAGCGCAGCGTAACGCACCATCAACGCTATATGCGGAGCA
>CAKZHE010000207.1 GCA_936920195.1 uncultured cyanobacterium
AATTAATTAATTCAAAATTATTTCCATTCTTCATTTTGAATTTTGAATTTTGCCTTTTGAATTCAAAAAAGGTCAATTGGGAGCAGGCATTGGATTAACTAAACAGCAACGCCTAGAATTACAAGCTGCTGGAGCTATATTTTTCGATCGATAATTGCTTGATAAGCAGATGCCAGACTTTGCGCGATCGCCTGCCAAGAATAACGACTATTAACTAAGTTTATCGCATTTTTCCCCAATTCTTGCCTGAGTTTAGCATTGGTGAGTAATCGCGCGATCGCCTCTTGCAACGGAGCCAATTCTCCAGCTACTACTATCCCCGCTGCTGCCGCCGCAATTTCTGGGGCAATTTGCACCCCTGGAGTAATAATCACTGATAATCCTGCCGCCATTGCCTCAGCCACAGCCACCCCAAAATTTTCTGAGAAAGAAGGTAAAACAAAAATATCTGCCCCTTGCAGCAGCAATTCTTTATCTTTCCCCGTCACAAATCCAGGTATAGAAGTGTGCGTAACTAAGTTTAAGGATGCTACTAAGTTTTGCAGGTAGGCACAGTAATCTGGTTCTCCTGTACCTGCCAATATCAAGTGAAAGTCATAATTCTTATTTGCCAAAATACTGAGAGCTTCTAATAATAAATCGGGACGTTTTTTGGGATGAAGCCGGGAGAAAAACAGCACAATAGGCGTATGAGGGGGAATTTGATAAATTTCCCGCAATTGCTGTTTGGCTCCTGGCAACCAAGTTGGCGGCACAACACCCAAAGGTAGATTAATTTTGGGTGTTTGAATGCCAAAATTAGTCACATCTTCCACTTCTCCTGCCGAAGTACAATGAATGGCAGCCGCTTGGTTTAAATTGTGGCGCTCAATTAACCAAGTATAAATTTGTTTTTTCAACGAACTTTGTGCCAGCGCCCAAGGAGCTAATTGCCCAATAGTTCTGACAGTATAGGGGATTTTTTGCCATCTGGCGATCGCGCCTGCACAGGTAGAAGCATAGGAAAAAAGATAATGAGTATGTAAAATTTGATAATCTCGCAGATGTTGCCACAGCCATCCAGTCAAAGCGGCTGAAAATATAAATTCTTTCATTGGAGGCGAAAATCGAGGTAAAAACCATACCGGAACTTGCTGGTATTCAATCCGCTGATATAGGGGAACATCTAATATTTCTCGCCCACGATCGTTAGTGGTGGCAATCTCTGCATCTATCCCACATTCTCGCAAGGCTTTAACTAGATCGAAAACAACTTGGGAAGGACCTCCCAAAAGTGGACTGACAGAGGGAATAACGTGCAGAACTTTCATTTTAAATATCGATGGTTTGAATTAATTCCTGCAAAGTTGTTTTAAATTTTTCAAAGCCGTAAATATCAATTACTTTTTGACGCAATAATTCCGGTTGATAAAGTAGAGGATGGGGATATTCACCTTGAAGAATGGCAATTAAGGTTTGAGCGATCGCGCTGACATCTTCTGGATTGACTAATACTCCTAATTCTCCCCCACAAAGGGCATCAATCGCCCCATCTCGATCTCCTCCTAAAGTAGGTTTACCACAAGCTAAAGCTTCTAAATACACAATCCCAAATCCTTCATTTTGACTGGGCATAGCAAAGACATCGCAAAGATGATAATAAGCACTCAGTTCCTCATCCGGGACAAAGCCTGCTAATGTCACCGAGTCTTGCAGATCGAGTTGGTCAATTAACTGCTCAATCCGAGGGCGATCGCTCCCTTTCCCAACTATAATATAGCGAATATTGGGAATGTGGCGGCGAATCTCTGGTAAAGCCAACAAAATTTGGTCATAACCTTTATTTCGCTCCTTCATATCTAATCTTGCCACCGTTAAAATTACAGGTTGTTCGGCTGTTAGTTGATAGCGCTCTAGGAGATGTTTCGGTTTAGGGGCAATCTGAAAGCGATCGCTATCAAAAGTATTGGGCAATATGGCAATTTTAGCAGGATCGAGACGTTGTTCTTTAATTAGGCGATCGCGGGTATAACCACTAACTGCTAAAATCCGATCTGCATGATGTAGAGCAGTTTGTAAAGCTGGACGCTGAATATTCCAAGCATCTACCCCATGCGCCACCGCCCAGTAAGAAATCCCTGTTAATCTTTTCAACCAATAAGCCGCAACGGTAAAATTGAGATGAGTAGCTATAATCAATTTCGGTCTTTGCCAAAGTCCATAACCGAAAATTTGACTAGCAAAAGCTAGAGTTCTTAACGGTAAATACCAATTGCCAGCAAAGTGAAATTTGTTATGCTCTGAAAAAGAAAATTCCGGCGATTGACAAGGATCGTGCTTGAGAAAAATATGATAATCAGTATTTTGGTTGAAACTATTGAGGGCTTGGAGAAAAAAAGCTGAATAAACTTGAATTCCGCCTTTAAAAAAGAAAATATTAGGAATCCATAGATGAATAGATCTGCGATTCAAACTCATATCGCCATCCTAAAATTGGTTGTAATATTTTCTGCTCCCCCTCTATAGTAGACTTAGCAGATAGGCAGCAAATACATTTGGTAGCAATACGGTTCAGTAAGTAGGTGGTCATAAATAAAAGAACGCAAAAGTTCGTAGTTGGGCTTCAGCCCTAATCCGGAGAGGGCTGAAGCCCAACTACGAACTTAG
>CAKZHE010000208.1 GCA_936920195.1 uncultured cyanobacterium
GTCAGCATCCCATGATGTGTCGAGCGGTGAAACCAAAGCTGAAATTCTGCACAGGTTTTCAGAATTGCGGTGGAGTTTAGATACAAGCCCACACTGTAGCGGTACTCCGCTCAGTGTGGGTAGTTGACTATCAGCTTTCAAAGATAAATTTCTTCGCCTTGGGCAGTAAAGCGGACATCTTGAATTTTCCAGCCCAAATTACTGGTTAAAGTTTTCCGCACGCTGCCAAAAAGTGCCATTTGTTCGCAATTGGATAAAGAAGCAAAAGTGCGTTGAGAATCAGGGGAAATTCGCAAATCGACAGTGGCGATACCGCTGTTGGCATTTAAAATCACTCGATAGCCTGCTAAATCGAAATCTCCGGTATTTCTGCGCTCTAGCACTTTACCTACGGCAGCTTCTACCTGCCGTTCAGCGGGAATAGTTATTTTTTCTGCGACTAAGCTATTGCATTGAGTATCTGCTTTATAAATAATTACAGTTGCATACTGGCTAGTCGCGGCTAAATTGCCTTGCGCCTCTGTTACCCCCAGATTACCACTGGGAGCAGATATTTCCGTAGCTAGAGCGACAGAACCAAAAGCGCTGAAATTGGCAATTGCTAGTCCTGTAACTAAAGAAGTTAACCAATGGGGCGTTTGGGTGAAGAATTTAGGAAACTGAGTCATGGTTTGGGCATCCTGGGAAAAAACTACTTGTACGCTCCCTCTAGGGAATTGTGAATTTAATCTTAAGGGGATAGCATAGATTTACTGGCATCTTTGAGCGATATCAGTATTGAATTCTGTGAATTGCATTCATGGACAAAAGTCCATCCACTGACAGTAGCAATCTCCTTTAAGCTGGCGGGTTAGTCTTCCAGCGCGAGGGAGACTAGGAGGTTTTATGATTGTTGAGGAAAAACCCACCGACCTATGGGATATTGCGGATTTAAATCATTTAAAGTTGGAATTAAATCGGTTGCCAGCAGTTGACGTAGGTGATTACATCTCTGAACTAGCTTCAGAACGGCAAGCGATAGCTTTTCGGTTGCTGAATAAAAGTCAAGCCATTGATGTTTTTGAATATTTACCTCTGGAAGTTCGCGAAGGGTTAATTAATTCTTTGCATGATGCTCACGTTTGTCAGATTGTCGAGGCGATGCGCCCAGATGATCGCGCGGAGTTGTTTGACGAACTGCCAGCGGGGGTGGTGAAGCGGCTAGTTCAGCAACTTAGCCCGATGGAGCGACAAGCCACTGCAACTATTCTCGGCTATGCGGAGGGAACAGCGGGGCGGGTGATGACCACTGAATACGTCCGTCTACGGGAAGGTTTAACTGTAGGAGAAGCTTTAAATAAAATCAGGTTGGGCGATCGCGATAAAGAAACCATCTACTATGCCTATGTTACCGACGATAACCGCAAACTATTACAAGTAGTATCTCTGCGACAGTTATTATTTTCGCTCCCCGATGCTTTGATTGGAGACATTGGCAGCAGTCGGGCAATTAAGGCACGGACAGAAATGCCCCAGGAAGAAGTCGCCCAGCTGATGAAGCGCTACGATTTGCTAGCTTTGCCTGTGGTAGATAGGGAAGATCGGCTAGTGGGGATTATCACCATTGATGACGTGGTGGATATCTTAGAAGAAGAAGCTACCGAAGATATTCAAAAACTGGCGGGGGTGAGCGGGGGTGACGAAGCGGCGCTATCTCCTCCCCTAATCACGATTACCAAGCGATTGCCTTGGTTATTGGGAGTAATGGGGTTGTATGTGGGGGCAGCAAGTGCGATCGCTCCCTTCCAACAAATTATCGCCCATGTCCCGGTATTAGCGGTGATCATGCCGATCTTTTCCAATACTGGCGGCACAGTTGGGATTCAATCCTTAACTGTCACCATTCGCGGTTTAGGGATTGGGGAAGTCACTCCTAAAGATACTTTCCGAATTCTTCGCAAGGAATTGCTGGCGGGTTTGGGGACAGCCTTGACTTTAGGGACTACCCTAATTTTATTGTCTTTAATTTGGACTCCCCCGGAATCTCGCTGGGTTGCCCTGGTTGCGGGGTTGGTAATGGCAATTAATGTCTTTGTGGCGGTGACATTGGGAACTATCTTACCGATGTGGTTCAAGCGGCTCAATCTCGATCCGGCCTTGATCAGCGGTCCGCTGCTAACTACAATGCTGGATGCAGTGGGATTTATGATTTTTCTGTCCTTGATTTCCGTGTCCTTAAATGTTTTCCACTTGCAACCCTGATCAAGTTCGTAGTTGGGCTTTAGCCTAGGCTGTTCACTTTGTGCCTTTTTAGGGGCTTTTTGTTCATGCAGTTTCCTATCTGTTTACTCGTTCCCAGGCTCTGCCTGGGAATGCCCATTGAGAGGCTCTGCCTCGCTTTGTCATCCGCGAGGCA
>CAKZHE010000209.1 GCA_936920195.1 uncultured cyanobacterium
AACCTCTATATATAGCGTTTTGTAGGGGCAATCCCCCCGTGGTTGCCCCTGTTGCTGGGATAGTTGCGTAAGTCCTGCCCCTAAAAAGGCACAAAGTTAACAGCCTAGTCAGAGCCTCTTGATCTCGGTTCCCAGGCGGAGCTTAGGAACCAGTTTAACCAGTTTTAATTATTTTTGATAAATATAAAATGTATTGAAAGCTCCCACAGCTTCTAGATGATACTCTGGTAGAGGTAAAAAAGATTTTACCGCTAAATCGGTTTTATAGATGCTGAAAAAAATTAAATTTTGTTGCTGAGTGTTCGCCGCGATAATTTGCTTAATTTGTGGTTGTCCAGCCCTAACTCCCGCCGTACATTGAGTTTGCAGAAAGTCATTACCGAAAACTTTTGGTGCTTTGATACATTGAGCGGCGAGCAAATTGACTGTATAGGCTAATGCCTGTTGTTCATAAACAGCTTGACTGGGATTAGTGACAGCCATTGCTATTCCTAATCCGGTTAGGGTAACCCCAAATGTCGCGATCGCTATTTGCCAAGATTTCATAAACTTTCTTAAAGTGTGCTAGTCATCACCATTGGTCCAGCGGGAGTGTTAGGAGTGGGAGAAGTTTCAACAGTCACCATCAGCGCCGGGACTTCGGAATAGGAAGGAATATCAAGTTTAATAAATACTGTTCCCCGTTCGTTAGTCTTAAATTGTTCCCAAGGAATTTTTTGTCCATGAATTACTGACCAAAGTTGATAATACCGTCCTGGGGGTAGAATCGGCAGGTTTTGTAAAATCAATACCGCTTTTGGTTCTCCCGGCGTAATTACAATACTACCAGAAGCTGTAGATGCTTCTGCCATCCCTTTCATCGACACTAAATAAGTATTTGGTTGTTGCAGCATGGCAATCACATCTTTTTGCCGTGCTACTTGAGCTTCCAGATTGGCTACCTGTTGCCGGATGCGGTAGTTATCAATCCCAATGGCTAAAGCAAGGCAAGCGGCGGCGGCGGCAACCAGACGACTCCAGGGAAAAAGAACTTTGGATCTGGGATGGGAATGGGCAGAAATCGGTAAATTTGAGGGAATTTCACTGTCTGCTATTGCCAAAATATGCTCCCGCAAATTCTCTGGAGGGGCAACTTCCGGCAAGCCGTAGGGCATCACTTCTAAAATTTTTTGTAGTTGAGCAACTTCAGCGGCTAGTGCGGGATTATTGGCCAGTAGCTGACTGAATTGTTCCGCTTCTGTGGAACTGAGGTTGCCGAGGACATAACCAGCCAATAATTCTTGCATTTCAGGGGAGAAAGATTCAGTCATAGACGCAACTATTCAATAAAGTTTTGCAGATTTTTTCTTAAATTTAATAAACCTTGGCGCGACCAAGTTTTAATGGTTCCCAAGGGGATATTTAATTTAGCGGCAATTTCTGATTGACTGAGGCCGTCATAATAGGCCATTTCCAAGACTTGTTGTTGCTTTTCTGGTAATGTGGATAAAGCTTGGCGAATATACTGCGATCGCTGGGCAACCGAAGCTAATTCAAAAGGTGTCGGAGGCGATGTTTCCGCTGCCATCATCTGACTCCAGCGCTGAATAAATTTCAAATTGCTGCCGCGAGAACGCAGTTTGTCAATGGCACGCGATCGCGTCAGCGTCGTTAAAAAACCTCCTAAAGAACCCCGCTCTGGGTTATAATTATTGCCGCGCCACAGGATCAAGAAAATTTCTTGGGTTAAATCCTCAGCCTCTTGAGGATTGCCCAAAATTCTCAGAGCTAATCGATAAACTAAACTGGCATAGCGGTCATAAAGCAAGCCCAAAGCTGCCGATTGACCAGCCTGCATCCTTTGAAACAGTTCTGTATCTGTGGGCAAAACTGGGAAATCCTCTCTATACAATTATCGGTTGGGTGCTTTAGCGTCAGCCTAACGCACCCTACCAGACTTTCCTCTTCACTTAGATTACGCCATTGTTCGCTAATTGGATTTAAAAGTCCAAGTTGCTTGGCTGGCAACAATTTGGGAGAATTTTCAATCCAATCAGAAAAGTAATCCGTAATACAAGAAGAACTGCTACTGAAAATTTGGCAGAATCCCCAAATTACAACACCTACAAGCAATCAAGAAGTTTATGAACTGGAAAGCACTGTCCCTAATTGCCGCTCTGAGTCTGACTGGTGGTTTATTTGCCTGCTCTGAACCCGCACCTGATAAACCTCCAACTGAAATGAAGAAGGACGATGCCATGAAAAAGGATGGCACGATGAAGAAAGATGATGCTATGAAGAAGGATGATAAGAAAGGCGATGCTATGAAGAAGGATGATAAGAAAGGCGATGCTATGAAAAAGGATGAGAAAAAAGGTGATGCGATGAAGAAGGATGGCGCTAAGTAAGTCACCATCATTACAGATCTACCCCCCCATCAATTTAATTACCGTCGGGAGAGGGAACAGTAACAATTCAAAATTCAAAATTATCAATTCAAAGTTTTGAATTTTCTAATTCCCTGTTCCCTATTCCCTATTCCCTATTCCCTGTTAAGGTCTTATGATGGAGTGCTAGTAGGTTGTTGAAGCATTAACCATTCCTGTGACCCCAACTAGACTTTCCCATTCGCTACCTGACACCGCAAAGGCTTGGCACGCCTTGGAAATTGAGCCAACCCTAGAGTTGCTAGAGAGCGATCGCCACTCTGGATTAAACTCAGAACAAGTTCAGCAGCGTCGCCAACACTACGGCTCGAACGAAATAGAAGAGGCTTCAGGTCGCACCAACTGGCAAATCTTACTTGACCAGTTTACCAACATCATGCTGTTGATGTTGATTGGTGTGGCAGTAGTTTCTGGCATTTTAGATTTTATGGATTTGCGCTCTGGCAAGTTGGAAGCCGGGGCAATTCCGTTTAAAGATACCATCGCCATTCTCTCAATTGTGATTCTGAATGGCGTTCTGGGCTATTTACAAGAAAGTCGCGCCGAAAAAGCTCTGGCTGCTCTCAAACGTCTGGCTTCTCCCAAAGTTCGGACGCTCCGTGAGGGCAAATTGCTGGAAATTGCCGCCAAGGAGTTAGTACCGGGAGATATTATTCAGCTAGAGGCAGGGGTGCAGATAGCGGCAGATGGGCGGTTGCTGGAGGAAGCAAATCTACAAATTCGGGAATCTGCCTTAACCGGAGAAGCCCAAGCCGTCAACAAACACGCTAATTTGCAATTGCCAGAGGAAACAGCCCTCGGCGATCGCTTAAACTTAGTTTTTCAGGGTACTGAAGTTGTCCAAGGCAGGGGAACAGTCATTGTCACTGCCACGGGGATGCAGACGGAATTGGGTAAAATTGCCTCGATGCTGCAAGGGGTGGAATCAGAGCCAACTCCTTTGCAGAAGCGGATGGGGCAGTTAAGCAATGTGTTAGTTAGCGGTTCTCTGCTGTTGGTGGCAATTGTGATTGCAGCGGGAACCATTCACGATCGCAATTTTGGCAGACTGAAAGAATTAGTGGAAGTTTCTTTGAGTATGGCGGTGGCAATCGTACCGGAAGGCTTGCCTGCGGTAATTACGGTAACTTTGGCTTTGGGTACGCAGAGGATGGTGCGCCGTCATGCCTTAATTCGCAAGTTGCCTGCGGTGGAAACTTTGGGTTCGGTGACAACGATTTGTTCTGATAAAACTGGCACGCTGACTCAAAATAAAATGGTGGTGCAGGCAGTTGCCACTGAAAGCGATCTGTTTCAGGTTTCAGGTATTGGCTATTCGCCTATAGGAGATTTTCAGATTTCCCAAAGTGGTGAAAATCAACTTTCTGCAACAATCTCTGTGCCAGACTATCCAGAATTGAAAGCGATTTTGGCGGCAAGTTTGTTCTGCAATGATTCTTTTTTACAATCAGAACAGGATGAATGGCTGATTTTGGGAGATCCGACGGAAGGCGCTTTACTATCTTTGGCGGCGAAAGGGGGGTTTTACAAAGACCAAATAACTCAGAAACTGCCCCGCGTGAAAGAATTTCCCTTTTCTTCTGAACGCAAGCGAATGAGCGTTGTTTGTGAAAATCAGGGATTAGCCGAGGGCGAGTTAATTCCGGGTTCTTCGCCTTTTATCCTGTTTTCTAAAGGTTCGCCAGAACTGATTTTAGAACGCTGCACCCAGGGATTAAAAGATAATGTTTGGCAACCTTTAACTCCCGAACAGCGCGATCGCATCCTGTCCCAAAATGATGATATGGCAAGTCGCGGTTTGCGGGTGTTGGGAATCGCCTGTAAATTGCTCCCAGCCATGCCACCAGGCTCGGATGCCGAAACTGAACAAGAATTAGTTTGGTTAGGCTTGGTGGGCATGATGGATGCCGCTCGCCCCGAAGTTTATGAGGCAGTGAAACGATGCAAAGAAGCTGGCATTCGCGTAGTCATGATTACTGGCGATCATAAATTAACTGCCAAAGCGATCGCTATTGAATTAGGAATTGCCAATGAAGGCGATCGCGTTTTGTCTGGACAAGAGTTAGCTAAAATTAGTCAAGAGGAATTAGAGCAACAAGTCGATCAAATTAGTCTTTATGCCCGCGTCGCGCCGGAACACAAATTACGCATCGTTCAAGCCCTACAAAATCGCGGCAGATTAGTCGCCATGACGGGGGATGGTGTTAACGATGCCCCCGCCTTGAAACAAGCAGATATCGGCATTGCGATGGGCATTACTGGCACGGATGTCAGCAAAGAAGCGAGCGATATGGTATTGCTAGATGACAACTTTGCTACCATTGTGGCGGCGACAGAAGAAGGGCGAGTGGTTTATACCAATATTCGCCGCTTTATTAAATACATCTTGGGGAGTAATATCGGCGAACTTTTAACCATTGCCGCTGCTCCCTTAATTGGATTAGGTGGGGTTCCCCTCTCCCCTTTACAAATCCTGTGGATGAACTTAGTTACTGATGGTTTGCCTGCCTTGGCATTGGCAGTAGAACCTGCGGAACCAAACGTGATGCAACGTCCTCCCCACCATCCCCAAGAAAGCATCTTTGCTAGGGGTTTAGGACTGTATATGGTACGGATTGGATTAATCTTTGCGATTACTACCATTGCCTTAATGTGGTGGGCCTATACCCGCACCCATGCCCCCGGTTATCCCGGCAATCCTAATGCTTGGAAAACCATGGTATTTACTACCCTTTGTATTGCCCAAATGGGACACGCGATCGCCATTCGTTCCAATACTCAGTTAACTATTGAATTAAACCCTTTATCCAATCCCTACCTATTGCTAGCAGTGACAGTAACTACTGTGCTACAACTAATGCTAGTCTATGTTCCACCCCTGCAAAATTTCTTTGGTACGCACCCCTTAAGCATGACAGAATTAGGAGTTTGTTTGGCTTTTAGTAGTTTAATGTTTATTTGGGTAGAACTGGAAAAGATATTTTTCCGCTGGTACAATTCTCGCTCCAGAAAGTAAAAAAAGTTCGTAGTTGGGCTTTAGCCCTCCGGACTAGGGCTAAAGCCCAACTACAAACCTTTTTAATTCAATATGTACTTAAAAACTCTGCACCTACGGCAGTTTCGCAATTATTTGGATCAGCAGATTGATTTTTTGGCTCCCAAAACAATTTTGGTGGGCAATAATGCCCAAGGGAAATCTAATCTATTAGAGGCAGTGGAGTTATTGGCGACTTTGCGATCGCACCGCGTATCCCGCGATCGCGAACTTGTTCAAGAAGGGTCATCCATTGGACAAATTACCGCTAATCTAGAACGAGCCTATGGATTTGTCGATCTTACCCTAACTTTGCGAATCCAGGGACGGCGGACTGTGGCGCTCAACCACGAATCCTTGCGCCGCCAAATGGACTTTCTCGGCATCCTCAACGCCGTCCAGTTTTCCAGTCTAGACTTAGAATTAGTTCGAGGTGCGCCAGAACATCGCCGCCTTTGGGCAGACTCCCTCCTTACCCAGCTAGAACCCATTTATGCCCACATTTTGCAGCAATACCACCAAGTCTTACGACAGCGCAACGCTCTTTTAAAGGCACTGCGCCATCAAAATGCTGACTCTCCCGAAAAGACAAATTCGCCGCTACCAACTCAAACCTTGACAGAACTGGCACTTTGGGATGCTCAACTTGCCACCACAGGTTCGCGAGTTACTCGGCGGCGAGCCAGGGTGCTGCAACGACTCGCTCCTTTAGCCGAAAAATGGCACGCCAGCATTAGTGGTAAAACCGAAGTTTTACAAGTAAAATACGCCCCAAATGTTAATTTAGAACAAGACGATCCCGAACAAGTACAGCAGGCATTTCTAGAAAAAATTGAGCAACGTCGAGTCGCCGAGTTACATCACGGCACTACCCTCGTTGGTCCCCATCGAGATGATGTGGAGTTTACCATTAATCAAACTCCCGCTAGAGCCTACGGTTCCCAAGGGCAACAGCGCACTTTAGTTTTAGCGCTGAAATTAGCTGAACTGAAGTTAATTGAAGAAGTCGTGGGAGAACCGCCGCTACTGCTACTAGATGACGTTTTGGCGGAACTTGACCCCCTTCGCCAAAATCAATTGCTGGAGGCCATCCAAGACCGCTTTCAGACCATAATTACCACTACCCATTTAGGTTCCTTTGACTCTCAATGGCTCAATTCTTCCCAAATTCTCTCAGTCCAAGCCGGAAAAATAGCTGTTAATTGAATATTAAATATGAGCGGTACAAATATTGCGATCAATAAAGATGAAATTCTGGCATTAGGCACTTCTTTGCGACTGATTGACCAGAAGCTATTAAATGCAACCAAAGAAGAAGGGACAAGAAGAGTTTGGTATCAAGGTGGCGAACCTTATTTTGATGTCTTTGTGGAATTACACCAAGAAGATATTGAATGGTTTCAGTTAACTTTGCGCGGCAGATCGATTTCCTGGAATCGGCAAAAATCTGGTTGGCAAACTGGAATTACCAATGAAATGCGAATTGATGATGTCACATTTTATCCTGCCAGCAAATTGATTCAAACTGACGATCGCACTGATGGCAGTTTTCTTCGGTTAGCCCACGCCATTCTCCAAACTCGCGCTGGAGAAGATATTTTTGATAAAATGCTAGCCCTATTTGAAAAATAATAGATTTGTAGGTTGGGTGGCGCGACAGCAGAACCCAACAAACTCCTGATAAATATAGCGTTTATGGTGCGTTACGCTGCGCTAACACACCCTACTAATAGAGGTGTTGCGTAAGTCCTGACTAATGATCGGAATTAGTCGCTAGCAAGTGTTTAGAATCTGATTCCCCAGCTTTTTGCAAGCGGTTCCTTAACTGCCAATTGATCAAAATTAAAACTAACCATTCTGTTAACAATCCCATTACCATCATTGATACTTTACCTGTATTAATGCCACCCCAAGGCCAAGTAGACATCAGCCATATCCCAGGCGATTTTATCATATTTAAACCCAACAATAGCAAGCTAAAGGGGGGCAAGAAAATTGCTGATATCATCGCCATTGCCGCGAAATTAGAGTTTTGAGGCAATTTCATGCTAGTTAAAAACTGGTAGAGACTGGCATAAATAGCCACTATGCTCATAAAGAAAAGAGCGCTAAAAATGACTTTGATTCTGTCAAAATATTGAAAGTTGTAGAATAATAGCACGGCGGTAACTGGAATAGTCGCGATCGCTGTATTGATGGCGATCGCCAGAGGAGCAGGACTTTTATCTACTAGCACTAAATCTTGCGCTATTTGCTTAATCGGGCTTTGCTTGCGAACGGGGAAATTTTTCCGCATACTAACTCGGTAGCGCGCCCAATCTCGCAAGACTTGACGTGGAGGAGACAGGCATATTGTTAAAATCAGCAATACTACGAAATTCAATAAAGCTGGCATAATTCCATAATTTAATATGGCATTTTCTGCTCCTAAATAACCACCACTATCCAATAACTTTAAATCACTACCATTATTCGATAATTGCAGTATAAAGCCTAAACTGATGCCTGTAAATCCTGCCATAAACTTATAACTTTGCTGTTTACTAATGATTAATCCTTGAGGATTAGCAAAGCGCCTTGATAAAACTTGCCAAATCCAGAATGTCCAGACAAAATAATTCAGCAAGACTAAAGTTATAGTTCCCCAAATGCTAGCTCCCACCGGAATATAAAACCATCGCAAATTTTGTAAGTTCCAATAACTAAATATTCCTGAGTCTGCCCCATAAACAGGGTTGCTGGTATGAAAAAGCAAGATTAGTGGAGAGAACAAATTCAACCAATCAGCAATATTATTATGAATTGGTTTAATTGCCGACAGACCCAAAAATAATAAAACTAGAACGCTGGCATATCCCGCTTGCCAATCGCTATTGATATTAGCTTTTTGAGTCGAAAGAGATAAACCAAATGACAGAGCGATACTGTAAAAGAAAGCGCAACTAGCAGCTAAAACCACCCAAAATCCCCCAATTACAATTGGGGAAATTTGAGCGGCAAATCCCGCCCACAATTGCAAAGGGGCAGTTAGGAGGGCAAATATATAAACTAGAATCGGTACGCCCAAAACTTTGCCTACTAAAATAGTTGTTGTGGATTGGGGGCTGTAGCGAATAAAATTCAAAGTGCCGCGCCGTTCTTCTTTGGCTAGGTTTTTGGCGATCGCATAACTACCTCCTATTAATAAAACGACAGTCACAAGGATCGTCAAGCAAATAAATATGTGATACCACCACCAAGGCCAATTAATCACAAAACTGCTATTTTCTAGCAGGCACATTTTACCGCTGCCAGTACAATAGAAATTTGAAGTGGGGGTAACTGCACCATTGAATATTTTGACTACTGGCAGATAACTCAGAAAAGTTTGCCCAACTAAAAACTGCAATATCAAAGCTGCTCCGGCGGCGATCGCAATATTGCGAGACTTCAGACTGCCTTTAACTTCCCGCCAAAATTGCGGGTTCCAATCTCCTAATTTGTCTATGATATTTACTAGCATTAGCCTAATTCTCCTATGCTTGGATAGCCGATTGCTTAAGATGCCTGTTGATGACCGAGATTGAGAAAGATGCTTTCTAAACTTTCGCGAGTGCAATGAAACTCAGCAATGGGAATACCAGCCATCACCAGCGATCGCAATAATTCGGCGCTATCTGTTTCTGTCCCCGAAAAAAAGGCGCGGACGCTGTTAGTACCGGGAATAGTTTCCCAATTTTCTACTAAAGGAGATTTTTTTAACTCCATTGCCATAAATTTCACATCTCCCAAAGTAGTCAAAACAATTTGCTGGCGGCTGAGACGGCGGTAAAGTTCCTGCAAAGAGGCGCTTTCTACCAAGTAGCCTAATTCCATAATGCCCACAGAAGTACAAAGTTCTGCCAAATCGCTGAGAATGTGGGAAGAAATCACAATTGTCATCCCTGCTTCGCGCAAAGCGGTGATGATATCGCGAAATTGCATCCTGGCAATTGGGTCTAATCCAGAGACAGGTTCATCTAGCAGCAGTAAAATGGGTTCATGAATAATCGCTCTGGCCAGTCCTAGCCGCTGCTTCATCCCCCGCGATAAAGTGGCAATTAAACTGTTGGACTTATTAATTAATTGTACTAATTCTAACACTTCATACAAGCGGCGGTGGCGTTCCTTCCCCCGCAAGCCATACAAGCGAGCAAAATAATCTAGATAGTCCCAAACAGTTAAATCTTCATACAGGGGATAGTCATCTGGTAAATAGCCCAAATTGCGTTTGAGGGTGCGATTAGAGCGATCGCACCGCCAGCGTTCTCCATTAATATAAATCTCACCTATAGTCGGTTCTTCCGCCGCCGCTAGCATCCGCAGTAAGGTAGTTTTACCCGCCCCATTCGGACCAATTAAACCATAAACTTCGCCAATATTGACCTCTAAATCGACATCATTCACCGCAATATGACGGTCAAATTGCTTGGTTAATCCTTTAGTGCAAATGGCGAGTTCTGCTGGCATAGATGTACTAAGGTATTTGAGCAAATTATAACTCTTCCCCACTTACTTAACGTAGATGAAGCTTTGCGCCAATCTTGGTATTGTTCGCGAATCTGATTAGGGGTAGCGCTCTGGTGCATACCCCAATTTGCTCCTGGGAGAAGTTACGATTCTGGCCTATTTGATAAGGCATTGGCAACAGATAAAGGTCGATAAACTCGATAGTCAATCTGGGGAAAAATGTTGTCGATTTCGGCAACTTTGTCTAGCCAACCACTATCGATTTTACCCACCTTAATGTCTTCATACAACTTATTGAAGCGCATGATGTGCGATCGCGTCCGCCGTACCGCATAAGGAACCATAGTTCCTGTCCGCATAATAAACGCCCAATCCGAAGATTGTGCTAACAATAATTCCCGTGCCGCCTGATTCAACGCTCGCAATTCCAATTCATCGCTGGCTTCTCGACAAGCCAATTCAATCATCCGCTCTGCCGTTTTATGCAAATGGGGATAAATCCAAGAATTCGTCTCATTCAACCAATATTCATGGAAACCTTTAAATCCCCAACTAGATTGTGCCGGACGGCAAACTTGTTGAGTAGGATAGGCTTGTAAATAATCTGCCAAATGAGTCATGGCATAGGTCTTTTGGTCAAACCAAGTTTTCCGGAACAAATAATCTAAAAACCACGGACCTTCATACCACCAATGTCCAAATAATTCAGCATCGTAGGGGGAAACAATAATCGGCGGACGCTGCATAATATTGTAGAGATGTTCCGATTGCTGTTCCCGGTTATACATAAAGTTAGCGGCGTGTTCGGCAGTTTTTTGCCGCGCCCAATAGGGGTCATAGAAATCTTTATCTGCTAGTCCCGTGCCGCGCCCAGTAATTTTGTGATATTTAATCCCCGTATTCTTCCGCTGACCATTGGGCATAATGTAGGGCTTAATATATTCATACTCTGCTTCCCAACCTAAATCTTTGTAAAATTCTCGATATTCTGGCGCACCGGGATAGCCCACTTCCGACGACCAAACCTGCTGGGAAGATTCATGATCTCGTCCAAAGGCTGCCACGCCTGTTTCGGTAAATATGGGAGTATAAGTGCCAAACCGGGGACGGGGGCGACCATAAAGAATGCCATGCCCATCAATCAAGAAGTAGCGCAAACCAGCATCTGCCAGCATTCGCTCCAGACCTTCATAGTAGGCGCACTCCGGCAACCAAATCCCCTTGGGGGGACGACCAAAAGTTTGTTCGTAGTGTTCGCAGGCGACTTGGATTTGCGCCCAAACTGCCTCTGGATACATCCGCATCAGGGGCAAATAACCGTGAGTTGCCCCACAGGTAATAATTTCCAGATTATCGGTATCTAAAAATTGCTTGAATGCGCCGACCAAATCGCATTGATATTTTTCCCAAGTATTCCGCGCCTGATTAAACTCGCTAACGTAATATTCGGCGAGATAGCGGAGATGACCGTGATGGGCATTATGGTCAACTTCTTTTTCTGCCAATTCCTGGAGTTGCTTGAGGTGGAGCAGATAGCGCTCTTGCAGTAGGGGGTCCCGCAGCATCGAAATGAGCGGCGGCGTTAGGCTCATGGTGATTTTGAATTCCACCCCATCCCGCTTTAAGCCTTCAAACATATTCAGCAGGGGAATATAGGTTTCGGTAATGGCCTCAAATAGCCATTCTTCCTCCAGCACATAGTCGCTTTCTGGGTGACGGACAAAGGGTAGATGGGCGTGGAGAACGAGGGCGAGGTAGCCAATAGCCATAACGATTCAGCAATGGTAGGTGGGTAGGGAGAGGGAACAGGGAACAGGGAACAGGGAACAGGGAACGGGGAATGGTGTATCTACCATCCTGCTTATTAAGGAAAAATAAGAAGGAGGAGAAAACTTTCATAATATTTTAAGATTGTAGGTGGAAGGGAATGGGTGGGAGTGCTGGAATTCCATACTTTGGACCTAAAATAGTGCCAAAAAAATGAAATAGATATTAAATTTAAAGGAAGTCACTCCCTCAGCAACAGACTTTTTATCCTATTTTCGTCAAATTGACACCTATTTGTTATCCAGTGCTGAAACAAGATTCCATGCAAGCAGCTGCTCAAAAGCCTCCCTACCGTTCGGCGACGCTACAGTTAGTGCTGTTTGTCGATGAACGTCCCAGTTCTCGGAAACAGATTCAGCAAATTTGCGGTTATCTAGAAACCCTGAAGGCAGAATACGCTTTTGAACTTCAGGTGGTCGATGTGGGGGAGGAGCCTTATTTAGCCGAGCATTTTAAATTGATTGCGACTCCAGCGTTGATGAAAATCCACCCGGAACCCAGACAAACTGTGGCTGGCAGCAATTTGGAGGTTCAACTGAAGAACTTGTGGCCTCGCTGGCAAAGTTCGGTGGAGGAATACAAGGCGGTTTTGAAAGAGCGGAATGAAGCGCTATCGCCACAGATAGCCCCTGCCTCCCCGGAGACGGGGATTAGCTCGGTTGCTCATTCTAGCAAACTAATCCAGCTATCGGACGAAATTTTTCGCTTGAAGCAGGAAAAAGAGGAACTGATTGAGCAGTTACAGTTTAAGGATAGGGCGATCGCGATGTTGGCTCACGATATGCGAAACCCCCTCACTGCGACTTCTTTGGCCTTGGGAACGCTGGAATTAAGCCACAATAACCAGTCGGGGCGCAATTCCCCTCTGGCTCCCCAGATCATTGACCAACTGTTTAAACAAGCTAGGGCGCAAATCCGGATTATAGACCGGATGATTGCCGACATCTTAGAAACTTCCAAAAGAGGTAATGCGGATTTGCGGATTCTCCCCCGCCGGATGGATATTGGGGTTCTTTGTCACAATGTGATTAGTCAGTTAAAAGAGGGTTTCCACGCCAAATCCCAGCGAATTGAAACTGATATTCCTAATGATTTACCTTTGGTATATGCCGATGAAGAACAAGTCCGCCAGTTGCTCGTTAATTTGTTAGATAACGCGATTAAATACACTCCAGAAGGGGGCAAAATTCTGATTTCTATCCTCCATCGGACTTCCCAAAATGTTCAAGTGAGCGTTTGCGATACGGGGCCGGGAATTCCGGCGGAAAAATGCGATCGCATTTTTGAAGATCATTTTCGGCTAGAACGAGATGAAACTAAGGCTGGTTACGGACTAGGTTTATCTCTATGTCAACAAATTGTCCGGGCGCACTACGGGCATATTTGGGTTGATTCCTATGCCAATAAAGGGAGTTGTTTTCACTTTACCTTGCCTGTTTATCGGTAGTTAAGCGAACAATTCATCAACTGCCAAGCTAAAACCAATTAACACTTTCTGAGTGCTAGCGACAGTACCAGATCTGAATCCTAATATTTGATTGTCTGTGAGGACTAATACCAATTGGCTATCTGGAAAGACTAACCAAACTTCCAAACTTCCAGAAGCTAAATATTCTTGGGCTTTGAGAAATACCTCCTCAGCCATATCCGTAGGCGAGACAATCTCGGCACACAAGGGGAAACTGTGGGGTAATGCTTTGGACTTACCATACTGGGCAGCTAGTTCGGGAGTAAGATAAGCTACATCGGGACTGCGCCCTTGCTGGTTAGTCCGACAAGGGACATCAGTATAAACTTTGCCGCCTTGTCCGCTGGAAATGGCATAACTTTTCCAGTAGAAAGCCAAATTAGCCTGAATTTCACTATGGGGTAGGGTCATACCATTTTTCTCCATCAGTTGTCCATCTATCCATTCCATCCCGTCAGGGGGATTAGCCATAAAGTCGTCTAGAGAGAAATTGTCGGCTATAATCGGGGCAACTACCATAGCGATCTCCTGGATTTTGCAAGTAGATGTTTTTATTTTGACAGAATTTGACTGCGCCGCAAGCCCACCCCTTCAGGGGTTGTATTACAAGCTGCGCCCCAGTAAGAATGCTCAATTTTTCACCGAATGGATGGGTGAATTACCAGGACTGAATGAAAACGAAATTTTAAATTTACAGAGATTAAAACATCGCTATTTATCTTATATGGAAGAAGATGAGATTTCGGAAGGTACAGTTAACATTATTATGTTGCATCCTCTCCTAGATGTTATGGGATTATGCGATCTGCCTTTAAGGATTAGAGGTGAGAAGTTTTTGAAGATTGAAGCGATCGGTGAAGAGGAAAACGAAGCCAAGATTTTACAAGGTAGAATTGATGCTTTAGTAGTGCGGGATCGATTTTGGATCGTAATCATAGAAAGCAAAGAATATGGGTTTAGTGTATCGCGGGGAGTACCGCAGACTTTAGCATATATGATGGGTAATCCTTTCCCGGAAACACCTATTTTTGGGATGATTACAAATGGAGAAGAATATATTTTTATTAAGGTTGTTCGTGGAGAGATAAATGAATATGGACTATCAGACTTATTCAGTATATCGAATAGTCTCCACAACGGATTAACTGAAGCTATGCAAGTGCTAAAACAGTTGGTTATAGCTAGGGACTAAAAGATCAATAATCCGTTTATTGGCTTCGGGAAAAGCATACAAATCCAATTCCTCCACTGTCACCCAGCGCACCTCATCGCACTCCAAAGGCTGCGGTTCGCCTTGTAAATGCTGACAGTTATATACCTGCAACGTCACCCGAAAGTGGCTGTAGGTATGGTCGATTTCAATTAACTTATTTCCTACTACTATTTCTATCCCTAATTCTTCCCGAATTTCCCGCTGAATGCAATCAGTCACAGTTTCACCGGGTTCAATTTTGCCGCCGGGAAACTCCCATAATCCTCCCAAAGTACCATTTATCCGACGACGATCGATTAGGATTTGTTTGCTTGCGTTCCAAATAACTGCAACACCAATCTGTTTGTGAACTAAACTCATAAGGAATGAAAAATCAATAACTTGATTATAATCGTAGGTTGGGTTGCGCGACAGCAAATTAGGCTAGATGCACTAAATGATCCGCGTTTTGTAGAGGCAATTCCCCCGGCGGTTGCCCTATTCCTCTAAATACTCTGCCACTGCTGCCAAATCCTCCAAACCTCGGTTCAATCGATTCAGCATGGCTTCACCGATTTCAGTATCAAAATTTAGTTTAGGACTTTGCCGCGCGATCGCTTCAATTGCCTTTAGCCATAATGAAAGCGGTACATGGCGCACAGCTTCAAGTAAGCCCATGTTGGCCAATACTGCCAGATAAAAGCCAGTGAAATCTTCCCCGGCATAGTTATAAAATCCTTGCCATAACTCAAGCTTTTCGGGTGTATAAGTTATGTATTGATCGCTGGTAATCGGTGTAGGATTGAGTTGGGGTTGGGGCAGTGGGGGTGTATCCATAGGTGTTGATAAATCTCGCGACTCAGGTTCAATTTTAGCATCACATCGAAGCAGGGAAAATATTTTCTGGATCGGGTCTAAAAATATAGTCGTAGTCAAAAACTAACGATTCAGGATGGCGAATAATGGAAAAGCCAAAGCTGGAAACAATATCTGTAGTGAAAGTAACAATTACTAATTCTACCAACTTCTTTTCGCTAATGTCTGGTTGCTGGATGTAATAATCCCGTTTAGCAAAAAATACTTTGGGATCTTTGGGAACCACAATTGCATTTAAAATATGGGTGTTCTGAATTGGTTTAATATAAAGCCGAATAAATTCATCTTGATTGGTTTGAATTTGATATAATCGTTCCATCTGCAACCAACTCATCTGGAACATCATTTTTAATAGCTCAAATCCCAAAATATAATTAAAAACGTTATTTTTTTGTTCCGTACTAATTACCAAGCGCAAAGCCGATTCTAAATAGATATCTGGTTGGCGATGCAATTCCTGGGCAGAGTGAATATAAAATTGCCGGATATACATCCTCAATAAAGTTTCACTTAATTCTGTCTTGAGATTAAATTTTTTCAGATGTTCCCCCACTCTTTGTTGAGTTTCTCGGTCTTGCAGGGTTCTAGAAACTAACCCATCGGCAGTATAATCATCCAAAAATTCCGCTTGCATTTCCGGTGTGGCGGCACACATCAGATGGCAAAGGGACAAGACATAACGGCGCTGCATCCAAGGCAAACTTTCAGCCCATGTTTTTGCTTCTGGAGGCAGCTTTTCGAGAATACTTTCAACTTGATGCCGCTCCAAATAGGAACTTTTTTTTGACTGGCGATCGCCCATAATCTGAAATCAATGGGGAGGGAATGATTTTATTGAACCCTAGGGAGAAGATCCGCGCAATCTAGCTCTTACCCCCTATTTGGGTTTTGGCTCGAAGTTATAGGCGATCGCCTCCTGCTACCATAGCAGTGTTGGGGGTTTCTGGTTTGAGTAATTCTGCCAGTAAAGAAGCAGGGCGATCGCGATGGGGCCAAGCAAAGGCATGGCGGAAAGCCGCATCCTGACAAGCTTGTAACTGCCGAAAATCAATGGCGTTCAAAGTGAGCAAATTTTCATATAAGGCAGCAATTCTGGATAGCAGCCGTCGGGAGTTTCGTAAATATGTCCGGTAGTTTTCAGTCCCAGCGATCGCGCATACTTGTACAAGCCCACAAACTCATCTAACCGTTCGGCAGAATAATTGTCTCCCCCCGCTAAATCCACCCCACAGACATATTCCGGCATCGCCGCCGCCAAATCCACAATGGCGCGATTCACCTCTTGACACTCCCCTGAGAAAAGGCACGGGGATTCCTGATTCAGCGAGACAACTTACCAGCCAGACTTGCATCTAACTGGCAGAGGCTGAACTCTCCACAGGCGTTAATTTGGGTATGCCCTACCCTATTTAATCCTATTGCCAAGATATTTAAAGCCGCATTGTGGTCGCGGTCTAACACCGTGCCGCAAGCCCTACATTGGTGAGTTCTTTCGCTCAGAGATTTCTGAACTACTGTTCCACAAGTTGAGCAATTCTGGCTGGTATATTGTGG
>CAKZHE010000210.1 GCA_936920195.1 uncultured cyanobacterium
CCCTATTTGTCTTACGCTCTTCCCTGTTCTCTCTTCCCTGTTCTCTCTTCCCTGTTCTCTCTTCCCTGTTCTCTCTTCCCTGTTCCCTGTTCCCTCTTCCCTGTTCCCTCTTCCCTGTTCCCTGTTCCCTGTTCCCTTCCCTATTTCATCTTGCCTGTCGATCCTTTGTAGTGGGATGATAGTTAAGGCATTTTTCCGGCGATCCCGAATAAACCTATTTTCGATCTCAAGTCCCAATCAACCTTCGTTCATTAAAAGAGATTATGCCCGTTGCAACTCAATCCCTAGAAGAACTTTGTATTAACTCCATTCGCTTTCTGGCAATTGATGCCGTTGAGAAAGCTAAGTCTGGACATCCAGGACTACCAATGGGTGCGGCTCCGATGGCCTTTGTGCTGTGGGACAAGTTTCTGCGCTACAATCCCAAAAATCCTTACTGGTTTAACCGCGATCGCTTTGTGCTGTCTGCCGGACACGGTTCCATGCTCCAATACGCTCTGATGTATTTGGCTGGCTTTGATAGCGTGACGCTGGATGATATTAAGCTGTTCCGGCAGTGGGAATCAAAAACCCCCGGTCATCCAGAAAACTTTATGACTCCGGGGGTAGAAGTTACCACCGGACCCTTAGGCCAAGGGATTTGTAATGGTGTCGGTTTGGCGATCGCCGAAGCCCACCTCGCTGCCAAGTTTAATAAAGATATCACCCTAGTGGACCATTACACCTACGTGATTTTAGGTGATGGCTGCAATATGGAAGGGGTTTCTGGGGAAGCTTGTTCCCTGGCGGGACACTTGGGTTTAGGCAAACTGATTGCCCTGTATGATGACAACCACATCTCCATTGATGGTTCTACCGATATCTCCTTTACCGAAGATGTGGGCAAGCGCTTTGAAGCCTATGGTTGGCACGTTCAGCACGTTACCGATGGTAATACGGATTTAGAGGCGATCGCCAAAGCCATTGAAGCCGCCAAAGCTGTCACCGACAAACCTTCCTTAATCAAAGTTACCACCATCATCGGCTATGGTTCCCCCCATAAGGCCAACAGTGCTGATGCTCACGGTGCAGCCTTGGGTCCCGATGAAGTCAAAGCCACCCGCGAAAATCTTGGTTGGACTTACGAACCCTTTGTGGTTCCCGAAGATGCTCTGAATCACTTCCGCAAAGCCGTCGAACGCGGTGCTAGTGCTGAAGCCGAATGGAGCAAAAACTTGGCAGCATACAAAGCCAAGTATCCCCAAGAAGCCGCTGAATTTGAGCGCTTACTCAGCAATAAACTGCCGGAAGGTTGGGAAAAAGCTTTACCCGTCTACACTCCCGCCGATAAAGCCTTAGCCACCCGCAAACATTCCGAAATTACCCTCAATGCCTTAGCTCAGGTATTGCCAGAACTAATTGGTGGTTCTGCCGACCTCACCCACTCCAACTACACGCTGTTGAAGGGTTTTGGCGATTTCCAAAAGGGACAATACCAATACCGCAACCTCCGCTTTGGGGTGCGGGAACACGGTATGGGCGCAATTTGTAACGGTATTGCCCTACATGGTTCGGGTTTAATTCCCTACGGTGCTACCTTCCTGGTATTCACCGACTATATGCGGGCTGCCATCCGCTTGTCTGCCCTATCTCAAGCTGGCAGCATCTGGGTAATGACGCACGATTCCATCGCCCTAGGGGAAGATGGCCCAACGCACCAACCGATTGAAACCATTCCTTCCTTGCGAGCCATTCCGAACCTGTTGGTATTCCGCCCCGCCGATGGGAATGAAACCTCTGGCGCGTACAAGGTGGCAATTGAAAGTCGCAAGCGTCCTTCTTTGTTGGCACTTTCTCGCCAAAACCTGCCTAATTTACCCGGTTCTTCTATTGAAGGAGTGGCTAAGGGCGGTTACATTATCTCTGATAGTGAAGGCACGCCAGATATTATCCTCATCGGTACTGGTGGGGAACTTTATCTAGCGGATGAAGCAGCTACCAAGTTGCGAGCGGAAGGCAAGAAAGTTCGCGTGGTTTCCCTAGTTTGTTGGGAACTATTTGAAGAACAAGATGCTGCCTATCGCGAGTCAGTGTTGCCGAAAGCTATTACTAAGCGCTTGGCAGTGGAAGCTGGTTCTAGCTTCGGTTGGAGCTACTATCTGGGAACTGAAGGCGAAATGATTAGTATTGAGCGCTTTGGTGTGTCGGCTCCCGGCAACGTTGCCCTAGAGAAGTTTGGTTACACGGTAGACAATATCGTAGCAAGAGCGAAGAAACTCCTGGGTTAATTTCTGAGTTATCTTTTGTTAAAAGCAGGCTGCGGAGCCTGCTTTTTTATTGGAAAAGCCCGATAGGGTCAACCCAACATTTACCAGCTATGATATAAAACAATACAGTTCAGTTCAGTTAACTAAGTTCGTAGTTGGGCTTCAGCCCTCTCCTGATTAGGGCTGAAGCCCAACTACGAACTTTTGCGTTCTTTTATTTGTGACCACCTACTACATGAATAGCGAACGGAAAATCCCTGATGCTGAAACAAGAGCGCGAAATGTTGCTCGGATGCGTGATGCTATCCGACAGGTTGATGCGTTGACGCTGAAACTGGATGAGTTAATTGCAATGGTAGAAGAACATAATCGCCAAAGTCCTTTGACTACTTATCGTTTAGGCAAGTATTTCCGCCCCCTGCCATCAGAAAAGGTAGAATCATAATTTCTGGGATAGCGTGTAAGTTGGGTTGAAGAAGAAGGCTCGCGTTACCAAAATTGTTACCAAGTCCTAAATGTTGAGATCTGCTCTTAGGATGAAATTAAGTTAAAGACCCTCCTCACTTCAACTGCCGTGGGACTAAAGATCGCCACGGTTTTTTATTAGATACCATGAGATCAAGCGCTCCAATCTTCGATCGCTAGATTGGGAACTTTGCCAAAATCTTTGCCATTGCGAGTGATTATAATGGTTTGGAGAGCAAGAGTGATCGCCGCAATTCTCAAATCTTGCGTATCAATGCGAATTCTTTGCTGGCGCAAGTTTTGATAACAATCCTTTGCGCGATTATCAAAATCCAACAAATTCATATTGCAAAAGAAAGCTTGAGTTATTCTCAGGTTTCTATAGGCATTTTCTAGTAGTTCGGGGGATTTAGCAACTTGATTGATAACAGCTAATCTGCCTTGTAAGTGTTCTTGAAGCGTAACAACTGTGACGAATATATTTTCACTACCTACAGCCTGAATGCGTTGGGATATAGCAGGATTTCCATGTTGGAAAAGGGTGACACAATCTGTATCTAAAATGTATTGGCTCATGCTGGCTGATTCTCCTCATTCGCCGCATCATAAGCTGCCATTTCCGCATCTAATTTGCGTCTTTCCGCCGCCATTGCTTCCACAAATTCATCAAACAGAGGATCGTCTTTAAAGATACCAGCAAATTGCACCCAAGGATCTGAGCTTTTGACTTGCTGCTGATAAATATACATTGGCAAGCAACAAAGCCGTAATGTTACCCACCACAAATAAGACATGATCGGACTAGAAAATTCTTCATCATCAATCAACCATTTAGCCTTTTCTTTAACCATTTTAACCCAAATTTAAACCTTTCGCTGCGACCAAAGCATCCTAGAAGCAAGCTAGCTACAAATGTTATACCCATTAAGTTCGTAGGCTCCGGCACACTAATCACATTTTCCATTTCCCCAATAGTCATATCATCAAACCCAAAGCCATCGTAAGGTATTAGGGATCTGATAAAACTTACTTGAATGAATGGATTCTCTGGATCAATCACGCCATAATATACTACTGACCCAGTGTTATTAGTTCCATTCATGCCAGCCTGAGTTGGAACAAGTCTATCAATAGTAGAAATTCCATCAGCTAACAGGAAACGAAGATTTAAGTTACCAGGAATCTCAATATCTGTAGCGGAAAAACCAAAAGCTACTTGTTGTGTATTAAATATCACACTAAAAGCATTGTTTGTATCTCCTATAGTTTGCAATAATGTTTGATTACCGCTAGTAGGATAAACTCCATTAGCATTACCTGTAGGTATGCTCAGAACAGTTAATGATGAAGATAGATATGCAGTATTAAAACCAAAGTTTAGTTGAGAAATACTCGAATTAGGAGTAAAACTTTCAAATGTTTCTGTTTTTACATTTTGTAGTTTACTCAAAAACATAAATTTAGCTTGATCTGCATTTGGTGATAAAATTCGCGACGCATTTTCATAGTCTCCAGTGGCAGTAGTGTTAATATCTTCGCCAAAAAATACTTGTGCTGCATTGGCTGTTCTCACAGTATAGGCAAAAGATATAGAAACACTAAATGCCACTAATGTAGTACGAATAAGTAATGATATCATGCTGTTTTTTACCTAATTGACAATTGAAGTTCCAGTGTTTTCATCCTAAATATTATATTATATTCACGACTTAGGCAAGAACTTACAGCGTATCCCAGGCTTATGAGGTACAGGATCGAATCGCTAACCCTTGGGTAGCACAGTCAAAGTGTACCTCACAACAGTGGGATACGCTGTATTGTCATCCTGAGCGAAACGCAGTGTAGTGTTCGCTACCTAGCATTGGGCGGGCTTCGCCAACAGAATGACAGAATCTCGTCAAAATGCGTAAGTCCTGATAATATTAAACTGAGATGGGCATGGGCAGATTATTTTGATTGGGTTGCAACAAATAGCTCGTTGAAACCTTTTCCGCTGGAATTGGTAACAGCTTGACTGCACAGGCTTTGAATTCTGGTTGTTTGGATTCTGGACAAGATGCCGAATGAGTCAGGGCATTGGCTTCGGCTCTGTCTGCCCAAAGCGCTCCCCAATGAATCGGTACAAAGACAGTTCCGGGGGTAATCCCTTTAGTAATAGTAACGGGAAATTGGGCATGGCCTCGGCGCGATCGCACTTCCAACCAACCGCCATCTTCTACTCCCAATTTTTCGGCATCGCGGGGATGGATTTCGATGAAGGGATTGGGGTGCATTTGTTGCATTTTTTCAATCAATCCCGTGCGGGTTTGAGTGTGCCAGCAGCCGTAAAGTCTTCCTGTAGTTAATACAAAGGGATATTCCTCGTCTGGCGGCTCTGCCAAACCCTGAGAATGAAAAGCGGCAAATCTGGCTCTGCCATCTGGGGTGGGAAACTTGAGATCGGTGTATAGTCTAGCAGGTTCCTGGGGATTGAGATGTCCCGAATCTCGACAGGGCCATTGAATGGGACCTTCTTGCCGCAACCGCTGGTGACTGATGCCAGTGATATCGCAGGGGCGATCGCGGGTTATTTGCACAAATTCGGCATAAACTTCGGCAGAACTATTAAACTGAAACTTGTCCCCAAACCCCAACCTTTGCGCCACTTCGACAAAGATTGCCCAATCATCCCGTGCTTCCCCCGGCGGCGGCTGAATGGCTTGGCATAAAGTGATTCGCCGTTCGGAATTTGTCATCGTGCCAGTTTTTTCGCTCCATTGGGCAGCAGGCAACAGCACATGGGCAAATTCGGCGGTTTCCGTGGGATAATAGGCATCTTGATAGACCGTAAATGGCGATCGCCTTAAAGCGGCTTTAGTTCTTTCTAAATCTGGCAAACTCACCGCTGGATTTGTGGCTGCAATCCACAAAAATCCCACTTCACCACTTTCTAACCCGGTAATTATTTCCCATGCAGTGCGTCCTCGGTAGGGCGCAATTTGTCCCGGCGGCAATCCCCAAAACTCCTCAATTTCCGCCCGATGTTGGGGATTCGCCACGGTACGATAACCAGGGAGTAAATTGCACAATCCCCCCGCTTCTCTACCGCCCATGGCATTAGGTTGTCCTGTCAAAGAAAAAGGTCCCGCTCCCGGCATTCCGATTTGTCCTGTCATCAAATGGAGATTAATTAATGTCCGCGCCTTGGCAGTGCCTTCAGAAGATTGATTAATCCCCATTGACCACAAAGATAGCACGCGATTAGCATTGCCCCAATAGCGAGCCGCAGTTTCTAAATCGGTGACTGAAATCCCGCATCGTTCGGCAACAAATTCTGGATTATAGTGTTGAATTATCTGGGCGTAGGCCGGAAAGTTAACGGTACAATCATCAATAAAATTGAAATCTAAATCATTGTTTTGCACCAACAAGTAGGCGATACCATTGAGCAAATCGATATCAGTTCCGGGGTTAATTGCTAAGTGCAAATCGGCAACTTGGGCAGTGGGAGTTTTACGCGGATCGACGACAATTAGTTTAACGTGGGGATTTTTTTTGTGATATTTTTGCAGGCGATTAAATACAATCGGATGGCATTCAGCGGTATTTGTGCCAATTAAAAAAGCACAGTCCGTTAATTCCAAATCTTCGTAACAGCACGGCGGACCATCGGAGCCAAAACTCTGCATATAGGCGGAGACGGCAGAAGACATACACAGCCGAGAATTGGTATCAAAATTGTTAGTTCCCAAACAACCTTTAAAAAGTTTTTGGGAAACATAATAACCTTCGCTAAAAAGTTGCGCCGAACTATACATACACAAAGCATCTTTGCTTTGGGTATCGCGGACAGTTTGAATCCGATTCACGACTAAATTTAAGGCTTCATCCCAACTGGCGCGACGAAAAGGTTCATCCAAGGAATTTCGCACCATCGGGTATAAAAGGCGATTTTTGTCAATAGCTTCCATGACGGTAGCGCCTTTCACGCACACCATCCCTTGACTAGAAGGATGAGTGCGATCGCCTCTAACTTTCCATTGCGATTTTAAGCGATTATCTTGACAATTTTCGTTCTTGACTACTTCTAGTCCGCAGCCAACGCCGCAATAGGGACAAAGGGTTGTGATGCTCATTGGAGAATAGGGAATAGGGAATGGGGAAGAATTTATAACAATTTCATAAACTACTACACATAGTAGTAGGGTGCGTTAGCGATAGCGTAACGCACCGTTAACTGGTGCGCGGTGCGTTACGCTGCCGCTAACGCACCCTACTAAATACTACAGATTTTACTCGTTTACTCGTTGTCGTGGGCAAAGCGACGATAGAGGAAATCTAAAGCATAATTTCGCAGATTATAATATTCGGGATCTTCCATAATTTGAGCGCGATCGCGGGGTCTAGAAAACGGAATATCTAAAATTTCGCCAATTTTAGCCGCTGGTCCATTAGTCATCATTACTAATCGATCGGCTAAAAACAAAGCTTCATCAATATCATGGGTAATCATCAATACTGTGACTCGATTGCCCCGCCAAATTTTCAGTAATTCCTCTTGCAATTCTTCCTTAGTAATCGCATCCAACGCCCCAAAAGGTTCATCTAAAATTAGCACTTGGGGACGAATTGCAAGCGCTCTGGCAATGGAAACCCGTTGTTTCATCCCCCCGGAAAGTTGGGGCGGTTTCTTATTTGCCGCTTCGGTTAAACCTACCATTGCTAAATGTTCTTGGACAATCTTGACTTTTTCCGCTTTCGGTTTATCAGGATAAACTGAATCAACTCCTAAATAGACATTTTCAAAAGCTGTTAACCAAGGCAACAAAGAATAGTTTTGAAAAACCACCATTCGATCTGGACCTGGTTGGGTAATCTTTTTGGTTTGCAGTCGCACTTCGCCATCGGTGGGTTTGCGGAAACCAGAAACCATATCTAGTAAAGTGCTTTTGCCGCAGCCAGAGTGACCAATCACGCAGACAAATTCACCTTCATAGACGGTGAGATTTACCCCTTCCAAAACGGTATAAGAACCGCTGGCAGTGGGATAAACCTTAGAAACATCTTCTATCACCAGAAAAGGATTGCTGAGATGGTTAGGAGTTTTGAGCTTTTCTGTCAAGGAATCTGGAACCTGTCCGTTGAGGGTTTGCATAATTGGAGTAGTAAAAGTGAGGAATAGTTAAAGTTTGTAGTATCGTAGGGTGCGTTAGCGATAGCGTAACGCACCGTTAACTAGGCGGTGCGTTACGCTGCCGCTAACGCACCCTACAACTCTCTACTGATTGGGACTATTTTTAAGCAGCAGATTTGTTAGGAATGGCATCAATGATAATTTCCTCAATCCGAAAATCTCGCTTGATTTTTAGGCTATTGAGATAACGAATAGGATCGTCGGGATTAAATACAGTCCCGTCGAACAAAACCGCTGTTTTGGAATCGCGTCCGATATCCAATAAACCCAATTCCCGCGCTGCTTCGCCAAATAGATCGGAACGCTGAACGCGATCTAAAATTTCGACCCAATTTTTCGGGAAGGGAATAATTCCCCACCGCGCCATTTGTGCGATCGCCCATAAAGCCTCCACTCGATCGGGATAATTGGTTTTATCAACATAAAATTGATTAAATTGCCAGAGCATTTCCGGTTCTTCTGCCGTGCCATAATTGTAAGGATCGATGAAACCGGGACGAATATATTCGGGTTTGCAGCCGATATATTGGGGTTGACAAAGTAGTTCCACAATCTCTTCGCGGTTGCGGCGATCGTCGCAATATTCGCAAGCTTCTAATAAAGCTTTGATTAGAGCTTTGTGGGTTTTAGGATATTTTAATGCCCATTCTTCTCTTACTCCCAAAACTTTTTCAAAATGTCCCGACCAAATATCTAAATCCGTCGCCACCACAAAACCTAATCCTTCCTCCACGGCGCGAGAATTCCACGGTTCTCCCGCACAATAACCATCAATATTACCAGCTTTGAGATTAGATACCATTTGCGGCGGCGGAATCACAATCAAATTCACATCTGTATCGGGATCGATGCCGCCAGAGGCGAGCCAATAGCGTAGCATCAGGTTCTGCATGGAGGAGGGATGCACCATGCCTAAAGTGTGAATGCGATCGCGAGTTTGAGAAATTGCCGCCTTAAAATCAGCAATATTCCGCACTCCTCGATCGTACAAATCCTTACTTAAAACGATGGCATTGCCGTTGCGAGATAGGGTTAAAGCACTGACAATTGGTAATGGTGGTTTCCCTCCCATACCCAAAGTTAAAGACAAAGGCATTCCGGCTACCATTTGCGCCGCATCTAGTTTTTGGCTAGTTATACCTTCGGCGATCGCTTTCCATGTTGGTTCCCGAACTAAGTTAACCTGTTCTAAACCATGTTGGGCAAAAAAGCCTTTTTCCTTGGCTACTACTAAGGGAGCGCAATCAGTTAAAGGAATAAACCCAATTTCCAGATTGATTTTTTCTAAACCATTGCCTGCGGTTGCCGCCACCAACTGTTGAGATTTCCGTTGTTTGACGCGCTTCTGTTGGTTGAGGAAATAAATCATTTCATTCCGCAACCCATAATAAGTGGGATGATTAACTACTTCGAGACGACGGCGAGGACGAGGAATGGCGACTTCGAGAATTTGTCCAATTCGCGATTCTGGTCCATTAGTTAACATCACAATTCTGTCCGAAAGCAATAAAGCTTCGTCCACATCGTGAGTTACCATCAAACAGGTAACTTGGCTTTCTTCGCAGATTGCCATCAATTTTTCCTGCAAACTCCCGCGAGTCAAAGCATCTAAAGCCCCAAAAGGTTCATCTAATAATAATAGTTTGGGACGGATGGCTAAGGCACGTGCGATCGCTACCCGTTGTTTCATTCCTCCCGAAAGTTGATTGGGGCGTTTATCGGCAGCATGGCGCAATCCCACCATATCAATATGCTGCTCAATAATTCCCCTTCGTTCGCCTTTGGGCAGTTTATTTAAGACTTCATCTACCCCCAAAGCAATATTTTCTCGCACTGTCAACCAAGGTAACAAAGAATAGTTTTGAAATACTACCATGCGATCTGGTCCAGGTCCAGTCACCTCTCGCCCTTCTAGAATTATCCCTCCTTTACTAGCTTTATCCAAACCCGCCACAATATTCAACAAAGTGGATTTACCGCAACCAGAGTGACCAATCAGAGACACAAATTCACCTTGCCGGATCTTCAAATCAATATTTTTCAGCGCCACATAAGTGCCGCCATTGGCAAGGGGAAATACTTTATCAATATGATCGACTTCAACAAAGATAGACATGGTGATTGTTTTAAATTCAAAATTCAAAATTCAAAATTCAAAATCATTCATTTTGAACTTATTTTGGGTCTTCTTGAACTACCAAAGTGGCAATGTAGCCCACAAGTTTATCTAGCAACAAACCAACTACACCGATATAAACCAAGGCTAAAATTACTTCACTGTTATTACTGCTGTTGTAGGAATTCCAGATGAAAAAGCCAATTCCCGAATCTCCTCGCAACATTTCCGCTGCCACAATTGCCAACCAAGCTAACCCAATCCCAATTTTCAAACCCGAAAACATATAGGGAACAATGGAAGGTAGCAGGATTTTGAAGAAATACTTTTGGCGAGATAGGCGCAACACTCTGGCAACATTTTTATAATCTTGGGGCATTTGTTGAACGCCTACCGCAGTATTGAAGATAATAGGCCAGATAGCAGTAATGAAAATGACAAATATTCCCGCCGGACCAGAATTTTGAAAGATGGCTAAAGCAATCGGCAACCATGCCAGGGGCGGAACAGTTCGCAATACTTGAAATAACGGGTCTACAGCTTTATATAATACATTATTCGCCCCAATCACAACTCCGACCAGAATTCCAATTAGGGCAGCGAGAGAATAACCAATGGCAACTCTTTGCAAACTAGCGAGAGTTTGCCATCCCAAACCTTTGTCTTCTCCACTCTCCATAAAGGGATTAATAATCAAATCCCAGGTATCAGCAACCACTTTGATTGGACCTGGTAAAGTTGCCCCTGGCCCGGAGACTAAGATCTGCCAAGCAGCTAGGAAAAGAAATAGGGCGATCGCTGGCGGTACAATATTCTTACTTTGCTGCTGCAATTTCTCTAGTAAGTATTTACCAGCAGAGTTGCCAAGATTCGGACGACTGTCTGTATTGGGAGCCATTGGAGAAATTTCCTCAGTTAATTAAAAGAATCTGTATTGGTAAAATCTCTATCCGTAGGGTGCGTTAGCGCAGCGTAACGCACCATTTCTGTAAGTTTTGGAAAACAAGAATGAGCTTCAAAGTCCGCCTTTTAATGGCGATTTAGGAGAATCTAAGCTTAGATGGTGCGTTACGCTAGCGCTAACGCACCCTACTGTTGCTGCTATTAAGCCTTCTTGATTTTGAGACTTTTTAAGTAATCTTCCGGCTTTTCGGGATCAAACTTGATGCCATCAAAGAAAGTTTCTACCCCCCGCGAGGTACTTGCCGGAATTGCCGCTTCTTGCCCAATTGCCTTAGCTGCCTCCTTCCATAAATCCTCCCGATTCACTTTTTTAATCAAAGCCTTACTATCCAAAGAAGCTGGTAAATAACCCCAACGGATATCTTCAGTTAAAAACCAGAGTTCGTGACTTTGGAAAGGATAGGAAGCATTATCTGACCAGAACTTCATCAGGTGCGGACTATTTTCCACAATCCGTCCATCACCATAATCAAATTTACCTTTAGCACGGTCAACAATATCTTGGGCAGGGGCTTTAAACCACTCTCTCTTGGAAAGAATTTTGGCCATTTCCTCTTTATTTTCCATCTTGTCGCACCAAACTTGCGCCTCTTGAATTGCCATCAATAGAGCTTTGGTAGCTTTAGGATATTTGTCTACCCAATCCGCTCGCATGGCAAAGGATTTTTCGGGATGATTGTTCCACAGTTCTCCAGTAGTCAAAGCGGTATATCCCAACTTTTGATTTACCAGTTGTCCGTTCCACGGTTCCCCCACACAAAAAGCTTCCATAGAATTTTCTTTCATATTTGTTACCATTTGTGGTGGCGGAATCACAATGGTAGAAATATCTTTATCGGGATTGATGCCACTCGCTGAGAGCCAATAACGCATCCATAAGTCGTGAGTGCCACCGGGAAAAGTCACCGCGCACTTAATTTCTTTGCCCCCAGATTTGACTTTGGCAAAGGCTTCTTTTAAGCCAGTCCCTTTAATATCAATTTTGTCAGCTTTATAGTTATTGGCGATGGAAATACATTGCCCGTTTAAGTTTAATCGAGCTAGGATATACATCGGGATCTTTTTGTTCCCTTTAGTAATCGCTCCTTCGGAAATTAAGTAAGGCATGGGGGTTAAAATATGCGCCCCATCAATGCCATCTCCAGCGGCTCCTAGTTCTAAATTGTCACGGGTAGCTGCCCAAGAGGTTTGCTTGCTGACTTTGACATCTTTCATGCCGTATTTGTCAAACAAACCTTTTTCTTTGGCAATAATTAGGGGAGCAGAATCGGTTAAAGCAATGAATCCTAAAGTTGCTTTAGTTACTTCAGGCGCATCAGCGGGATTAACATTAACGGCGGGACTTTTACTGGTGGAAGGGGTGGGATTGCTGGAGTTGGAACTACAACCGTGAACGAGCAGAGTTCCAGCGGCAGTTGCGCCTGCGGTGATGATAAATTGCCGTCTAGAAAATTTGGTCATTTGGTCACACTTGAGAATTTTTGATTTGGAATTGATGAAGAAATATCTGGGGAAGGACGAATGGCAATTCGCCCCTACAAACCTAGGGAATGTGTAATGATTATTTCCCTATAAACCTTTGGGTTGGGCATCAAAATGTTCGATGAGCAATCTTCGCAAGATCGGTTTGAGATCTTCGCAGGGAACATTTTTCATCATGCAACTGCCGAGCTTGGCATCTTTGCCCACTTTCCCGCCCATGTAGATATCAACGGCTTCAATTGTTTTGCCATCTTTGCGGGCTTTGGTTCCCAATAATCCAATATCGGCAACTTGGGGTTGTCCGCAGGAATTGGGGCATCCTGTCCAATGAATTCGCACCGGATGGGGACAGGATAATTCGGCATCTAGTTGTTGAATAATTCCTAATGCGCGATTTTTGGTTTCAATGAGGGCAAAGTTGCAAAATTGCGCTCCGGTGCAGGAGACTAAGGCTCGTTTGAGAGGATCTGGATTAATTGAAAATCTTTGCAGAATTGGTTCTTGCAGGAAGATTTCTAGGCGAGAATTGGGGATATGGGGAATAATGACGTTTTGTTCGACGGTGAGTCGGATTTCGCGATCGCCATAAACTTCAGCAATCCGTGCTAAATCAAACATATCCTGGGCAAAAAGTCTACCCACGGGAATGTGCAAACCAATGTAGTTTAAATTGGGTTGTTTTTGGGCATAAATCCCAATATGATCGCGCTTTTCCCACTCAATTTCATCTTTGGGTGCGGCGGCAACTAGGGGTGAACCTAATTCTTTTTCCACTTCGGCGCGAAACTGCTCTAAACCCAAGTCGTCAATCAGCCACATTAAGCGGGATTGTTGGCGGTTGCGTCGCAGTCCGCGATCGCGATATACAGTTAAAATCGCTAAACTGAGCGCCACAACTTGATTCTGCTCCACCCAGGCATTCAAGGGAATGGCAGCTTCGCAACGTTTGGCAGAAAAGAATCCCCCCACTAGGACATTAAAACCTAGAATGCCATTTTGATAGGCGGGAACAAAAGCGATATCGTTGATTTCCGCATGGACTGAGTTATCCCGACAACCAGCGATCGCAATATTAAATTTTCGGGGTAAATTAGTAAAGGCTGGGTTGCCTTCCCCACAATTAGTAATCGCATCTTGAACTGCTTGAGCCAGTTCCCGCGTATCAATTAATTCATCCGCATCAATCCCCGCCACCGGGGAACCAGTGATATTGCGAACATTATCCATCCCCGACTGCACGCTAGTTAATCCCACCGATTTCATCCTTTGGAAGATATCGGGAACATCTTCAATCCGAATCCCGCGCAATTGCAGATTTTGTCTGGTGGTAATATCTGCGCTGCCATCTTCACCGTAACGCTGGACAATTTCTGCTAACACCCGCATTTGGGCGCTGGTGACAATCCCAGTCGGCAACCGCAGACGCATCATAAACTTGCCGGGAGTCACTGGGCGAAAGAAGATACCCAACCACTTTAGCCGATGTTCGCGGTCGATTTCATCCATAGCTTCCCAGCCAATCTGGGCAAACTTTTCTAGTTCAGCTTTGACGGCTAAACCATCTTTTTCGGCTTTGAATTTTTCAAATTTGTTAGCGCTGGCGGTGGGTGTAGCTACGTTGGACATGGATTCATCCTCTTTAGCGAACAGTGAGCAATGCCATCAACACTGATATCGGTGTTACTCTGGCGGGTGATTACGGCTGCTAAACTATGAGTTGGGGGAATTTCAATCAGGAGCGCTACTGGTTGACTTGTTATCAGGCTATAGATCCCGCCCAGGAATGTTAGTATATTTTGTTACAGAATGTTGCAAGTTATGAAGTTTTTGCATTTTATTGATGCGCTATTGGCATTTTGCTGGCTTAAACAGATTTCTAACCATTTTCAAAAATGAACTACGAGGAATCCATGATTAACCGCGAACAGTTAAAAGTCGAAATTGACTCAGTAGATGAAGCCCATCTGGAAATTTTGCATCGAATTATTCTGACTTTAAAGCAACCATTACTAACTTCTACCCCACGTACCAACTTTAGCGAAGTTAATCCCTTAAAAGGTAGTGTGATATTTGAGCATGACTTGATTTCACCAGTTAATGTCTCATGGAATGCTGAACAATGATCGTTTTAGATACTCACGCTTGGATTTGGTGGACAAATGAGTAAACTGGTTCCTAGGCTCTGCCTGGGAACCGAATCGAGAGGCTCTGCCTAGGCTGTTGACTTTGTGAGTTTTCCAGCAATTCTATTCATGCAATAACCGTGTTCGATATTTTAACTCCCCTTGAACTGGTTCCTAGGCTCTGCCTGGGAACCGAATCCAGAGGCTCTGCCTCGCTTTGTCATCCGAGGCAGAGCCTCTCAATAGGCATTCCCAGGCAGAGCCTGGGAACGAGTAACGAGTAAAAAGGCGATTCTAGGCAACAAAACTTATTGGTCGTACTAGTGAATTAATCGAAATATGTCAAATTTTCCCAGTTCCTATCAGATTACTAATCGAGAACGAGCCGACCTAGAACGAACGGTCGATTATTCATCAGTACAGTCCTTGCCAGAAGTTTGGGCAATTACTAGCCAGAAATTCGCCCAGATTGTCGCCCTGAAAGACCCTCACAGCAAGCCAGAAGTGGCTCTAACCTATAGTCAAACCTATCAGTTGATTCAGCAATTTGCCACAGCCTTACAAGCCCTAGGATTGCAAAGGGGCGATCGCGTGGCTCTATTTGCCGATAACTGTCCCCGCTGGTTAGTTGCTGACCAAGGTATTATCTTGGCGGGAGGAGTGGGCGCAGTCCGCAGCTCCCAGGCCGAAACCGAGGAACTACTTTATATTCTGGCAAATAGTGGTAGTACCATTTTAATCATTGAAGACCTCAAATCTTGGCAAAAATTAAGCCATCGCCTAAGTAACTTACCCATTAAGTCGGTTATCCTAATCTCAGACGAAGATCCGGGACAGGATCAACCCCTACCAATGCGGAATTTTTCAGGGGCGATCGCCCTAGGAACCCCCGCCGCCGTTAAACCAGTTCCCCAAAATCGCCAAACCTTAGCCACCATCCTCTATACTTCCGGAACCACCGGACAACCCAAAGGGGTGATGCTCTCCCACGGGAATATTATTCACCAGATTGAAACTGCTGGCGTACTGATCCAACCCCAACCAGGAGATCTTGTCCTCAGCATTTTACCTACTTGGCACTCTTTAGGACGCATTGCCGACTACTACCTGCTCTCCCAAGGTTGCACCCAAATTTATACCAGCATTCGCCACATTAAAAGAGATTTTAAAACCTTTCAACCGCAATATATGGTGGGAGTACCTCGGTTGTGGGAAACCATTTATGAAGGAGCGCAGAAGCAATTCCGGGAGCAACCCGCCAATAAACAAAAGTTAGTCGATAATTGCTTTGCCCTTAGTCAGCGCTACATTTCTGCCCAGCGGATCTGGAAAAATTTGCGTTTAGGTACGCAACCGCCTACTGTCACTGAAAAACTATTCGCAGGCATCCAAGCTTTATTGCTTTTTCCCCTCCATGCGATCGCTGACCGATTAGTTTATCAAAAAGTCCGCGCTGCCACCGGAGGCAAACTCAAATATGTGATTTGCGGCGGCGGTTCCCTGGCAATGCACTTAGAAAACTTCTTTGAAATTATTGGCTTAGAAGTCCTAGTGGGCTATGGACTGACAGAAACCGCCCCAGTTTTGTCAGCACGGCGCTATTGGTTTAATCTGCGGGGTTCCTCTGGCAAACCCCTCCCCGGAACCGAATTTAAAATTGTTGACCCGGAAACTCGCCAACCATTAAAGTATGGTCAGCGCGGCCTGGTTTTGGCGCGAGGTCCCCAAATTATGCAAGGCTACTATCAAAATCCCACTGCCACCGCCAAAGCGATCGATCCGGAGGGTTGGTTTGATACTGGGGATTTAGGTTGGCTGACCCCAGAACAGGATATTGTTCTCACTGGACGGTCAAAAGATACCATTGTCCTGACTAATGGGGAAAATATCGAACCGCAGCCCATTGAGGATGCTTGTTTGCGAAGTCCTTACATTAGCCAAATTGTCTTGGTGGGGCAAGACCAAAAATCCCTGGGCGCATTGATTGTTCCGGACTTGGAAGCCCTATCTCAGTGGGCAATTTCCCAAAACTACCATTTGCAGTTGCCAGAATCTTTGCAGGGGGGGGGGGGGGGGGGGGGGGGGGGGGGGGGGGGGGGGGGGGGGGGGGGGGGGGGGGGGGGGGGGGGGGGGGGG
>CAKZHE010000211.1 GCA_936920195.1 uncultured cyanobacterium
GAGCGACAAACTGGCATCGTATTTGTAGGTTTCGTGAACTGAATAACGTAGTTCTCAAAGAACTTAGTCTGGTCAAGACGCGAGCTTTCTCACAAGCTCCCGTCATACCCGACGCGGGTTGACGGCGAGTTCTTGACCCCTGATTCAACCCTAGGCATTGCTAGTCAATTTGCCACCATCCCAAGGTGGGACCGACAAAGCGGATTGCCACCCACCAAGTGACTAGCAAGCCAATGCCAATCCAAGAGCCTTTGGTTGTCCAATTAATAAACTGCTGGCTTTGGGCTTTGGTAATTGGCAGCCAGGGGAAAAGGTATGGCTCTTGCCCGTATTTATCGCCCAGAGCTTCTTTTCGACGCTTGGATTCGCCCATAACTTTAGCTCGATTCCTTGGTAAACTTGCTTAATGATACCCTTGACTTTGCCATTGCAGGGGATTTTTTACGAAATATAAATAACCATCGCACCCAAACTAGCTTGATCGGAAGTAGAATCGCGCTTGATTATGGTGAAATGAAGGTTAGATACTATCGCTAAACTAGCACATCAAGATTTTCACTAAGGAAGAGGGGTTTTTATGCCAACTTATCAGACCGATTCAGTGGCGGATCAAAATCAAACCAACGATCAACTAAATCAAGAGTTAATCCAGGCAACAACTGCGATTAATCACATAGAGCTAATCGAGACGGTGATTGATAGCCTCGATCAAGAAAATACGGCTATGGTTAGTCAAGGCGATCGCGGTCATATTTGGAAGTTTAAATATGGCAGTGTCGAAGTATTTGTGCAGTTAACTGGTCTTACCGATGAAGATACTTTTACTGTCTGGGCAATAGTGCTACCATTGCCTGCCAAAAATGAATCGGAGTTATTCCGTAAATTGCTAGAAAAGAACTGGGAAGAAACTTTTGAATCTCGCTTTGCGATTGTTAATAATCAGGTGGCAGTAATCACAACTCGGACAGTTGCCGAACTTTCTCCAGGGGAAATTTCCCGCGCTATTACTGTGGTGGCAACGGTGGCAGACAATAATGATGATGCTTTGCAGGCTGAGTTTGGCACAGTTTGACAGGACTTACGCAGGGAGACTCTACATATGGGCGATCGCTTTTTTGATTGAGAAGAAAGCGATCGCTATTAATTCAATGACTCTGCCATAGGAACCAGTTTAATAGAGGTGTTGTTAATGCAATCGCTTCAAAACGTAGTCAGCCAAGTTAATTAAGGCTTGCTGGGATTCCGAGGGCAACAAATCGGCTAAATTCTCAATGGCTAGCTGGGTGTGTTCTGTGGCGAGAGAACGCGATCGCTCAATTCCTTGACTTTCGTGAATCAGGGCGATCGCCTGCTCCAAATCTCCTTCGTGACTAAACTCCCGTTCAATCAAAACTTCTAAATAGGGCTTTTCTTCCAAGGCAAATAATACTGGAGCCGTCAAATTACCACTTTTGAGATCTGAACCCGCTGGTTTCCCCAATACCTCCAGGGAACCAGTAAAATCTAAAATATCATCTACAATCTGAAAAGCTAGACCCAGGTGCTTGCCATAGGCATATAAACTCTCTGCCAGTCGATCGGAAACTTCACTCAGTAACGCTGCTGCCTTGGAGCTATTGGCAATTAAAGAAGCGGTTTTGTAATAACTCTTATCCAAATAGGCGGCGATCGACAAGCTATGATCGAAGCGGTTTAAACCCTGTTGAATTTCTCCTTCTGCCAAATCCATAATCACCTCAGACAGCAGTTTCACTACCTCTAGGTGGTCGAGATTGGCTAAGTACCAAGACGATTGGGCAAAGAGAAAATCCCCCGCCAGTACCGCCACCCGGTTGCCAAAGCGACTGTGAACTGTCGCTACTCCCCGCCGCACGTCGGATTCATCCACCACATCGTCATGTACCAGACTGGCGGTATGAATCATCTCCGTAATCTCTGCTAGCCGTCGGTGGCGCGGAGCAATCTCTTGGTTGAGTGTAGTGGCACGGGCAATCAACAGCACGATCGCTGGTCTGACTCGCTTCCCTTGAACCCCGAATAAGTGTTCAGCGGCGGCATACAGGATGGGATGACGCGCTCCCACCAGTTTTTTGAGGTTCTCTGCAAGAACGCTGAGATCGGCTTCGACAGGTGAAAAAAGGGATGTGACTGAGGTCATGGATTAGGCGACTCAGGCTAAAGTTACGAAATTTTACATTCTAATGCTTTATTTTAAGCGATCGCTCTCTTAGAGCCAAGTTTTATTTGCCCCAGGGGACGAGATAGCGCTCATAGACAGATTGTATCAAATTGTTAAGCAAATGAGAAAATCGCCTGTAATAGTTGGGAATCCTGTGTTATTATCAATATTAAGGATTTGAAAAATTTCATAGGCTGACGAAACAAAACGAGATTGTGGGGTGCTTCGGCTCTTTAGCAGTTAGAGTTTTTGTTGGAGCAGCGTTAGGAGAGAAAAGCAGGCTGAAAATAATTCAGTTGGCTTGGCATATAAAAACATCTCCCAAAATTTGAAAGGTTTCAGCTTGGCATCGAAGTCCAGAAGGAATTGTTTTGGCTGAATTTCAAAAAACCATGGGAGGACTCTCCAAAAAGAACAGGGCGATCGCCCTGAAAGATTGCTACGAAATAGCGTTCAGAGCCAGCAACCGTCTGGACAGAAAACGCTAGAACTCGTTCTGGCTTATTTAAAAATACTCATCGCTGGCGTTCGTCTACTCAACTATGACTTACGGTAATATGCCTGTAATTATTCCTCTGCTTGCTGCCGGTTACTTGTTAGCGATTTATCTGCTGTTAATGCTCGCCCAGCGCACAACTAAGGGGTCGCGCTCCGCCCCCCGCAGCGTTCAAGGCAGCGAGTAAGCCATTCATTCCAATAATTCCGCCGATACTGGGGTAGGAAGATACACCTTTTCTACTACAGGGGTGCAACCCAACCAAGTTAGGGCTTGTTGGGCAAAATTTTCTGGGGAGCCGCTGACGGCAAAACGAGTTGGTAAGGGGGTGGAAGTTTGGCGCAGTCCCAAAACTTCCAATTCCTGAGCGGCAGCCGCCACTACCCGCACCGCCGGGTCAATAGTTTTGACTGAGGGGGGTAAAATCCTCCTCAAGACTGGAGACAAGTGCGGATAGTGGGTGCAACCATAAATTAGGGTATCAATCCCCTGTTGCAGCAGTGGAGACAGATACGATCGCGCCACTTCTGCCGTATAGGGTTCCTGGAGGCGATTTTGTTCAATTAAAGGGACAAACTCCGGACAACCCACTTGCCAAACCAGGGCGGTGCTATCCACTTCCAGGATGGCACGGCGATAGGCATTGCTGGCTGCCGTGGCAGGAGTGGCAATCACGCCAATTCTTTTCCCTGCTTCCACTGCTGCCCGCGCCCCTGGTAAAATCAAGCCCAAAATTGGGATGGGAAACTCCCCTCGCACTGCTTCCAAAGCCAGAGCCGAACTGGTATTGCAAGCCATGATCGCCATTTTCACGTCTTGTTTGACCATCCAAGCCAGAATTTCCCGGACAAATTGGATAATTTCAGCAGGCGATCGCGTGCCGTAGGGCAATCGAGCCGTATCCCCAAAGTACAAAATTGATTCCTGGGGAAGTTGGCGGTACAGTTCGCGGAGAACCGTTAATCCGCCCACCCCGCTATCAAAAATGCCAATGCGACTGCGTTGATCTGTCATTAAGTTAAACTCCTCACACCTCAAAAATTGCGGATTTACCCGCCATCAGTCGCCAATTACCGAGAGAGATTTTGGCGAATGTATTGCAAAACGCCATTGGCGATCGCATCTGCCATTTTCTGCTGATAAGCCGGATCTGCCAACTTGGGAGCCTCGGTTGGGCTAGTGACATAGCCTGTTTCCACTAACACTGCGGGCATAGAATTATTTCGCAGCACATAGAAGCGAGCGCTACGCACCCGGCGATCGCGGATATCAATACTCTGCAAAATACTATTGTGGATTGTCCGTGCCAGCAACTCCCCTCGATTGTAATGGTACGTTTCCAGACCATTTACATCCGGACGACCATCAATGGAATTGGCGTGGATACTGACAAACAAATCTACCTTCGCTTGTTGTGCCATCTCCACTCTGGGAGCCAAATCCACAAAATAGTCAGCATTGCGGGTCAGAATTACCTGAAGACCTTCTTTCTCCAACCGCGCTGCCAGCAATTGCGAAATTGCTAGTACCACAGTGCTTTCGTTATAACCTGCAATACTGGGCGCTCCCCCATCCTTACCGCCGTGACCAGGATCGACCATGACCACAATCCGCCCATTCCGAACCGGGGGATTTTTCACTGGGGGTTGGGGATTTTCTGGTGGCGGCACGGTAATTGGTTTGCCACCAGGAGGCTGAGATTTTGCCCCTAGCAGTTGAATGGCGATCAAATTTTCGTTAACTTGACTGATTTCACCCAATTGCACTCCCGCCGCCGTCTTCACCAAAATCCCCACGGTGTCAGACTCCAGTTGTTGCAGGCGCACCTGCGTTAAGGGACCATTGGCAGCTAGTTGCGGCTCTCGCACGCCCCGTCCTAGCTTGGCAGAAGGAATCGCAATTCGGTAAGCATTAGCCGCACTATCCCAATCCTTAGCAGGAGCCACAGGTTGATCGGTACGAATTAACAGCATATCGCTGCTGCCATTTAACTCCACCGATTGCACCGTTGCCGAAGCCTGGGGATTTTCAGAACTATCCGTTCTCACCACCCGCTGAGAAGTTCTCATGGTTCGGGGAATGCGATCCAATTTCGCGGCTGTTTCCCCTTGGGGTAGCAATACCAGTCCGCTACCAATATCGCTAAAACTAGCTTGCCAATCGGGACTTTCTTCTGCCACCTGCAAAGAAATGTTTACGGCTGGGGGAGAAGTTGATTCCTGAGAGAAGTTGACATTGCTCACCCCATAGCGATTCACCGCCATATTTTGCGCCTTAAAATCCCTCGACAGCGATGCCCCTTCCAACAAAATATTGATTGTCCGGCGATCTTCACTGCGGTTAATTCTAATCTCTGGTTCCCCACCACTGGTACGGATAAAAAATCCATCCCGCGTGACTTGAAAACTTTGGAGTTGAATGCCCGCCTGTTGTGCAGTTCTCGCTGGCGGTTGGTTGGGCAAGGCAGGTTCTCTGAGGGATGGGGGTAGCAGCGTGGCTGAATCTGCCACCTGTTGAACTGCTGGCAATTGTACCGTCCATTGCCGAGGAGAATTGCCTTTGACTAACACCTGCTCTGGATTGATGGTGTAGCCGGGATTCAGTTCAATGACTAATCGGGTGGTTTCCTCGTCAAACTGTCCGACTCGCAAAGAGCGAATTGCGCCACTGTAAACCTGGGTTACGGTGGGTCTTCCCAAGGTTGTTCCTGGAAGATCGACAATTAACCGGGCGGGATTGGCAAGCAGTTGAGCGCGAGGCTGTACTCCCTCATCGGTGCTAAATACCAGTTGATTGCGGTTGGGATCAAAGGCCCAAGAAATCAGGTTAGCTGCTCGAGCCGCCGATGAAAACAGAAAAACGCTTAGAAAACTGGATAATAGCCAGTAAAATCTCACAATTATTGCTCCTGAGAAAGCGTCATATTGGGACTGGTGGATGGGTCATAGGCTCCTCACTCTTCAACCCTAACTAACAACCAATCCTTAATTTTGGACTCCGTTGAAAATACCATAACTTTGACCAATCCCTTTGACGAGGGGAGAGGTTCGAGAGCGATCGCCAACGACAGGGAGTGGGTGTAGTGCCAGAAACTGCCCTGGATATAATGGTTTCAAGCCCCAATTTTTGAACTTGAAGCGCAAAAAAATATTTTTGAGGGGACGCACGCGCAGTTCGAGAACAAGACACCCCTACCGATCCCGGCGATTTTCCTCGCCCGTTTCCCACTGCCCTGACAAAGGGTATTGAATGTTGAGCCAGAATTATACCCTGGGATTTTATCACCCAGCCCTTCGGACGTAAATTCCGGAAATTAAGTTTCGATAGAAATAATAGCGCTCTTAATTTTATTTTCGGAAAAACGCTCTTGACTCTGCGCTCAAGTTAAGCGAAACTAACTGATAATCAATTTCCACTCTCTTTATTAATAAGTTTTGTTACGGTTGGCGGCGGCTGACCTAGGCCGGAAGTCCCTTTTTTCAGGCAAATACCTCCATTCCTATGATCCCCCATAACTTGAGGATTCCCAAAGCTATGAGCATGGAAACGCTAGAGTTTGTCATTTATCCAGATGGTCGAGTGCAGGAAAAAGTCACTGGAATTATCGGCAACTCCTGTGCCGAAGTCACCGCCGCCATTGAAGCCCAATTGGGAAAAGTAGTAGTCCAAGAAACCACTTCAGAGTATTTTGCCCAACCTGTCACCGAGACGGCAACAGCCACAACTAAAGCCAGATTCACTGAGTGGTAGTTTTTGTTCGATTTAGCCAAATTATTTTTGAGAAAATTGTCATGTCACACTTTAGCCAAATCAAAACCCAAATTCGCCATCTGACCTCTTTACAAGCTGCTTTAAGCGATCTCGGCATTGACTGGAAATCTGGTCCCCAGGAAGTGCGCGGCTATCAAGGTAAAACTTTGACGGCGGAAGTGGCGATCGCCCAAGAAAATGGTTATGATATCGGTTTCAGCTTCAATGGACAAGAATACGAGTTGGTAGCTGATTTACAATTCTGGCAGCAAAATTGTTCGGTAGAACGCTTTTTGAGTCAAGTTACCCAACGCTATGCCTACCACACGGTGGTCAGCGAAACTACCAAACAAGGTTTTCAAGTTGCCGAGCAGCAAAATAATCGCGATGGTTCGATTCGCCTAGTTCTTCAGCGCTGGAGCGCCTAATGTCTCAGGATTCCCTACCAAGGAATGACTCCCATCAAGAACGTTCTGGTTTGGAACCAGAATTAGGTGGTTTTTGGCGAGATGCGCCAGAGCGTTCTGGATTGGAGCCAGAGTTGGGCGGTGCTTGGCGGCAGAAGGGGGTTTATGTTGATGAAATTACCTGTATCGGCTGCAAGCACTGCGCTCACGTCGCCCGCAATACTTTTTATATTGAACCAGATTATGGGCGATCGCGAGCCATTCGTCAGGATGGAGATCCAGAGGAAATCATTCAAGAAGCCATTGATACCTGTCCAGTGGATTGTATTCAATGGGTGGATTACACTGAGTTGAAAAAACTGGAAGAGGAGCGGCGCGAGCAGGTAGTTCCCCTAGCAGGTATGCCGATTAATCATGCGGCAATTGCTGCCAACCGCCGCCGCAAAAAACCAGCGAAAAACAAACCCAGTGCCTAAACTATCAATTGGTATTTTACGCGATCGCTGATGCTTGGGGACGGGCAAAAATCATCCTTCCGGCAGAGGTTTGTAAAGCTGATGTGACTACCACTCGCAGTTCGCCGCCAACATAACTACGTCCCTCTTCTACCACCACCATTGTCCCATCATCTAAATAGCCAATTCCTTGCGCGGGTTCCTTGCCTTCCTTGAGAATCTTTAAATCAATTCTGTCTCCCGGCAAGTACATAGGGCGCAGAGCTTGGGATAAATCATTAATATTCAGCACATCAACTTTCTGCAAACTGGCAACTTTATTCAAGTTGTAATCGTTTGTTAGCAGCGTGCCATTAATTTCCTGGGCAAACCGCACCAACTTGGCATCAACTGTGGGAATATCTTCGTAGTCGGCAGGATGAATCACAATCCGGTCTGGGAAAGATTCTTTCATCCGATTCAGGATATCTAGCCCCCGTCTGCCGCGCACTCGTTTTTGATCGTTGGAAGCATCCGCCAACTGCTGTAACTCCTGCAAGACAAATTGGGGAATCAGAATTTGTCCTTCCACAAAGCCCGTACTTACCAATTGTTCAATCCGGGCATCAATAATACAACTGGTATCTAACACCTTGCTCGCCGCTGGCTTCAGCATTCCCTCGGCAACTAACATGGTTTCGACGGAATGGGGATTAATCAATCTTAAAAAAGAGCCGCCGTGGGTATCTGCCAAAGTAATCCCCAGATAGGAAAACATCACGCTGCCCAAAATCGCCATCAACGGCTTGATGAAAGCAAACTCCCAAGGCATCGGTAGCAAGAAAATCGGAGCCAGCATCAAGTTGGCGACTAATAATCCCATCACTAAACCTACAGCCCTGGTGACGAGGGTATTCACAGGCATGGCGCGAACTTGCGATTCCAAGCGGCGGTAGGCTGTCTGTACGGATAAGCCAATAGCTAAACCAATCAGGGCAGCAAATCCGGCAAAGACAAAGCGCAAAGCTTCGACGTTAGTCACCTGACTGAGGGTGTCGCTGGGTAAGAACTCTACCGCATCGAACCCTATGCCAGCGGCTGCTAGGATGAGTAAAAGGATAATTATGGCATCGAGCATGATTCTAGTCCAACTTGAATTGAGCGATAATTCTTATCAAGAAATATGCGATTATTTTCAGGATAAATTACCTTTGGTTAGCGTCAAAGCAATTTTTATTAACTTCACAAGTATTCATTAAGTTTTGTTCCTTACCTCCCTTGAATATGGCAAATCAGTTAGCAGGCTTCATGGCGGAGAGTGACACGAGTCGGGGGGAAATTGCCCAGGCAGCTTATGTTCACATTCCTTTTTGTCGGCGACGCTGCTATTACTGCGATTTTCCAATTTCCGTGGTAGGCGATCGCGCTCAGGGCAGTAATTCTAGTAAGATTGCTGACTACGTTGACATTCTTTGCCAAGAAATTGCCATTACCCCAGTTGCCGGAAGATTTTTAAAAACGGTATTTTTTGGCGGTGGCACTCCTTCTTTATTGTCAGTAGAACAGTTAGAACAGATTTTAGCAGCCTTAGACCGGAAGTTTGGCATTCTGGGTGGGGCAGAAATTTCCATGGAAGTCGATCCTGGCACCTTTACTTTAGAACAATTGCGGGGTTATCGAGCCGCTGGAGTTAATCGAGTTAGTTTGGGCGTGCAAGCCTTTCAGGAAAGTTTATTACAAATTTGCGGGCGATCGCACTCCATTGCCGATATCTTCGCAGCCGTGGAACTGATTCGCCAAGTAGGGGTTGCCGAATTTAGCCTAGATTTGATTTCGGGATTGCCCCATCAAACTTTAGCAGAATGGCAGTCATCCTTAGCCGCAGCAGTGGCGATCGCTCCCACTCACATTTCCACCTACGATCTAACTATAGAGCCGGGAACCGCCTTTGGACGCTATTATCAACCGGGAAGTCTCCCCTTGCCAGCGGATGATACTACCGCCCAAATGTACTGTTTGACGGCTCAATTCCTTGCCAGTGCGGGTTATCAGCATTACGAAATTTCCAATTATGCCCAACCAAATCATCAATGTCGCCACAATCGGGTTTATTGGGAAAACCGCCCTTATTATGGTTGTGGTATGGGCGCAACTAGCTATATTAACGGACAGCGCTTTTCTCGTCCTCGAAAAACGCGAGCATATTATCAATGGGTGGAGCAGTTGATTTTGGCAGGAGGGGAAATTGATTGTTTGGTAACGCCAAAAGAGGAAGTTTTATTAGAAACTTTGATGTTAGGGTTGCGTTTAGCAGAAGGTTTAAGTTTAGCCACTTTGCGACAGCAGTTTGGCGAGCCAGCTTTGGCACAAATTTGGCAGTGTTTGCAACCCTATTATCATCAAGGTTGGGTAGAAGTAACTGATTTAGATTTAGTGCCGCTTTCGGAAGTTCAGCCCTTACCTGTCACTGGCAGATTGCGACTGACAGATCCTGAAGGGTTTTTGTTTTCCAATACTATCTTATCAACCTTATTTCAACAAGATTTTCCCAGTTTGAGGATGGTATAAAGGAATTAAGCACCGGAATAAATGTTGGGTTTCCACTGTCGTTTCAACCCAACCTACGATTGACTAAACCACGATTTATAGTCATGTCAATTTAAAGGCGATCGCACTCAACAGTAAGTATAAAAAGGATAATCAGCATTTTGCTGATTATCCCTTTACCAACTGCTAAATATTAATGCTTTGAGGAATTTGCGAAGGCAGCAAAAATTCGTAAGGCATTAAACGATCGGCTTGGCGATTTCGCTCTTTAATCGTAGTTCCAGCTCGTTGTAAATTAGCTTGAAATGTCTTCAAAGCCGCTTGCAACTGAGCATTTTCTGGAAATGCTGATGGCGAATATTGACCTAGTTCAGTGTAATAAACAGAACCAAGTAAATAAAGCGTACTAATTTGGCTTTGAGCTTGACTTAGTGACGGCAAACCTTTGATGAAACTCTCAGAATCTTGGGGATTGGTTGGCGCAGAGAGATAACGCGCCAAGGGAAAAGCTGGCGTGTACATCATCAACTCTTTTTGGGGAAAGTTAACGGCGGCGTGTTGAGCGCTCGCCGTGAAAATCACTGTCGCAACTGCTTTCACTAAATACTCTTTGGTTTGAATTTTTCCTTGTCCATCATCACCAAAATTTTGCAGTCGCCCCCCTTGCAAGGAAACTAATTTTAATGCCCAGGTTTGTAAATCAGTATCTTTTTGCACTGATAAATCGTCGCTGTAGTAGATGTTGAAATAATCCCGCACCCAACTTTCAATGGCGTTCCAAATTAGTAAGCCATCATCTCGGTAGGGATAGGTTGGTAACTTGGTAGTATCCGTCACGTTTCGATTGGCTAAAGTCTGGGGAAAGGAAATTTCGTTAAAGTTGAACAAATAACTTTGGGTGGCTTTAGCTGCCAGCGCTTGATCGCCGCCAACACTACTAGCTAATAGGGAGTCTACCGAACCACCAGGAGCGACTAAGACGGCATGAGCGCCATAGTTAATCAGGACAGTTCCTTCAAAATGAGGGAGCAAAAGTGTCCTTAAACAATGATTTTCGGGTAAGTGATGAGTGGGAACAATAAAAGGCTCGACAACTAGGTGAGTGCGCCCTAAGTGACTGACAACTTCATGATAGTTAGAGTCGGTCATTTCGACGATGTTTTTTGCCGTCATCCAGGATTCCCCATCTAAAGGCGTAAACAAAGTCCATTGAGTGCTAATGGAAGTTTTTTGATAACTGATGGCGACAGGAAATAAAGACCGAGATTGACTGCCCACGGGGGGAACTGCAAATAGGGCGACGGGAGTGGCAAGATACTTTTGCTGAACAAGTTCTGGGCTAATAAAAGAACCATTGACTAAGCTATTTAACAGCGCGTAATCTGCTACATAGAGCCGACCATCTCCTAGGGCTGCGGCTAGTGAATCAGTCACTCCAAATTTGGCGGCAATCTGGGTATATTGTTCGGCAGTAACTGGTAGGCGGGAATCAGAGGTGTGGAATTGTTCAATTACTAACGGGTTGGAACCAGCAACTTGTAAATAAGCAAAGATTAGATCTTGTTGAAAATTATAGGAAATTGCTGGCTTTTTGATCAGTTTAAATTGCTCGTCGTAATCATCCAGGGTGGGAGACTGGGGAGCCGATTCTACTTGGGAAATTTTGCCATCAGCTAGTTCTGCTAGTTTTGCCGTGTATTTCACTATTTCCTGTAGATCGGCGATCGCCTCTTTTTCAGTCAGTTCTAAATACTTGAGATTTTCTTGGAAAATTTGATTTACTTTATTGTCAACTTCTTGGAAATGATCTTGAATTATTTCCAAGATGCTTTTGCCCGCTGATTTTTGTTGCTGAAGCTCTTGTAATTGTCGGTCAATCTCCAAGTCTTTGTCAATTTTTTCTAAATTTGACACCAGTTGCTTGACGACATTTTTTAAGCTTTCGTGATTTTCAACCTCACTAAATTCGCTCCCAATATTGTCTAATTGAGTTTCAAGTTGCTGCAAGTCGTTGGCGATCGCTGGTGACAAACCAGAATTTTTGTACAGATAACTATTGATGACGATAGTTACTAGGGCAAATACTACCTTGATAATCCACTCCCATTTGGGCAGTTCACCTTTGGGCAGATTCGGCAAAGCAAAACCTAAAATTGGTTCAAAACAGTTGTTTTTTGGCACATTAGTCATCGCCAGGGGATCGAGATAGCTGTAATTATATTCATATTTAGTATCTGGAAAGTAATGCCTCTGGATGTACAAAGCCACTAAAAAAGCTGCCAATTTGACTATATTGGCAGAAGTATTTTTTTCGCGATTAGAGTTAAATGCAGAATTTGCCAGTTGGATAATAGACATTTTTTCTTTTCCATTGGAAAGTTTCGCGCCCATTCTGGCACAGTTGATGTCTTTATGTTTAAATTTTTAACCTAACTTAACAGTCAAGAGTAGTGAGGATACTAACTCTTGACTAAAAACCGTTAAAAACCTGGGAAATTTTTTATTCCCTACTACCTGCTAGCTGGACGAATAAACTTCTTGACAGCTGCTTTCTGACTTCTAACTTCTGGCTCAAGTCTAGAGGCATTACTTCCTGACGGCAAGACATACATAGCCAATATAATCCATTGCGACGAGCATGGCGCAATAGGTTGCTGCTACCGCAGGAGGGGCAGGTATTTAATATCATACTTATCAACCTCTGTTGTTAAAAAATCCGGCGTTTTTAAAGATTTATGAAGAATGGCTTGGAGGAGACTATTATTAACCAACCAAACCGCCAAACTGGAAAATAGACTACTAGCAGTCTACCTAGCATCTACGGAGGAACTTCCCTAGCAATTACTGATGCTAATTTAGGGCTAGGGCTTGTAGTGTTAACTAGACGAACTTTAACAATAGATCTGTAAATTGCTAATTTCTTCCATCTTTCGAGCCATCCACTCTTTATCTCTTTCTATCTAAGGGCAGATAATGAATATATGTTGTATTGTTGACAACAAATAAGCAGAATTATGAGCAACGAAACCTCAACCATTGTGGTTTTGCTGGTCGAGGATAATCCCAGCGATGCTCGATTGGCAAGGGAAATGCTCCGGGAAGTAGCGGCAAGGGATTTAGAACTGATTCATGTTGTCAATTTAGCAGAGGCGATCGCTTGTCTGTCAGCGCAGGCTATTTCAGTAATTGTACTTAACTTGTCCCTACCGGATGCCCAGGGATTGGATACTGTCAAGCAGTTACTCTTAGCTTCTTCAGATATTCCGATTGTGGTTATGAGTGGTCTTTCGGAGGAAGCGGAGATCGCACCCGGTGCAGGTGCCATTGCCATCAAAGCTCTGCAAGCCGGAGCGCAAGATTATCTAGTTAAAGGATTGGCAGACGGCTATCAATTAGTCCGCGCTATTCGCTATGCTATTGAGCGCCATCAATTAAATAAAAAGCTCCAAGCCACTCAGCAAGCATTGCAACAACAAGCCGAACGGGAATCCCTAGTTAACCGGATTAATACTGCCCTCAACTCCAACCTCGACCCCCAGCACGTCCTAGATGAAATTGTTCGCCAAACCGCCATCCCCACTAACTGCGATTGTTGCCTGGTGGCAAGGGCGCTATTAGAACCTGACCGCATTTATATTGAGGCGGAATATTGGCCTCACTTGTCCGATGGCATCAGGCTCAAGGACAAAACCCTAGCCACCACTGGTTGGGAAGCAGTCCGCAAAGCCTTGCGGCACAATCAACCAGTTGCCATTTCCAACACCCAAGCATTACAGTTAACACCAGCTTTTCAGCTATTGGCAGATGAACAAAAACTAAGTGCTATTTTACTCGCACCCATTTTTGTGCGAGAACAATACTATGGCTACCTTTTTGTGGGCTACATTCGCCCCAGACCACCTTTTTCTACGGAAGAAGTGCAATTTTTACAACAGCTAGCTCAACAAACTGCTTTAGTGCTGCACAACGCTCAGAATTACGAACATTTAGAAGGACTGGTACAGGAACGTACCCAACAGCTGACTCAGGAAAAAGCCCTCCTAGAGGCAGTGCTGCACTCAATTCAAGAAGGAATTTTTGTGGTGAGTGCCAAGAATGGTCAGATTGTCTTAGCAAATCCGATGGGGTGGAAAATCTATGGTTTAGAAATGCCAGCATCTTTGCCCCATTACCATGACTGCCTCTCGCAATTGGAAATTCACCATCCCAACGGCTCAATTTTGGCTCCAGAGGAAGTTCCTATTAATCGGGCGTTACGGGGAGAAGTGTTTACAGACCAAGAAATAATTGTCCGCTGTCCTAATGGCGAACAAAAGTGGCTCAGTTTAAGCGGTGCAGCGGTTTGTAACCAAGAGGGAGAAATCATTCTGGCAGTTAACACTACCAGAGATATCACCCTGGCGAAACGTGCCGAACGGGAACAGCTACAGGCAAAAGAAGCGGCGGAAGCGGGCAGTCGAGCTAAAAGCGAATTTCTGGCTACCATGAGCCACGAACTCCGCACGCCTCTGAATGCGGTGCGGGGACTCTCGGAATTATTGCAGCAAGAAATTTTTGGGCCGTTGAATGACAAACAAAGGGAATATGTGGCCTGTATTAGCAGCAGCGGCGAACATTTGCTATCACTAATTAATGATATTCTCGATCTCTCGAAGGTGGAAGCAGGGAAAGAACAACTGCACTTATTACCTTTGGAAGTAGCCGAAATCTGCGATTACTGCTTGGCAATTGTCCGCGAACAAGCCTACGAACGGGGATTGAAATTAACTAGAACAATTGATCCCAATGCCACAATTTGTTTAGCTGACCAACGTCGGTTGAAACAAATGCTGTTGAATTTACTTTCTAATGCGATCAAATTTACTCCTACAGGTAAAGTGGCTCTGATTGTCCGCAAACAACCCAGTGGAATTACCTTTACGGTAGCTGATAGTGGGATTGGGATTGCTCCAGAGAAACTGCGGTTGTTATTTCAGCCTTTTAGCCAATTGGATAGCGGACTAAATCGGCAATTTCCGGGAACGGGATTGGGTTTAGCACTTACCCAGCGTTTAGCTCAACTCCACGGCGGCGAAATTACGGTGCGATCGCAACCTGGTTTGGGCAGCGAATTCACGCTCTATTTACCAGATCTGCCCCCGGAAGATTTGCTCTTTCAGTCTTTGCCAGAAGAGGTTTCATCCCCAGGGGGGAAAAGTAATGTGGAGGTGACTGGACGAATTTTAATTGTGGAAAATGACGAACGAAGTGCCATGCTATTGCAGGATTATCTGCGAATGATTGGGCATCAGGTAGAACATATCAATCATGGGGTTGATTTTTTGCAGCGAGTCCGAGATTTCCAGCCAAATCTGATTTTGTTAGATATTCAATTAGCAGGTAATATTAATGGTTTGGATTTACTCAGAACTTTGCGAGAAGAACCAGATTTGCAAGATCTCCCGGTGGTGACAATTACGGCGATGGCGATGGCGGGAGATCGCGAGCGATGCCTGGAGGCGGGGGCGAATGAATATCTGAGCAAACCGATGGGAATTGCTCAATTAGAAGCGATTTTGATGCGATATCTCTAATTAAACTGAAACAACTAGCGATCGCCCTAAACCAGAGAGATGTCTATGCTACGTATCTTAAGAGAAGTGGTAGACCGTATCAACCAATCAACCGGACATGATATCCCTCTTTTGTCACTCTAGGTAGAAGAAAAAGAGAAATAGTCTTGCCAAAGGGATAAAAGAGGGATATAATACATAGTTATACCCAAGTAAAGATTAAATACTATGACTACTCCTAGAGAAAGCCCAAGGATATCAGTTAACAAATTAAGCGAATACATCACAGCTCTTCCGAATAGGAGAAGAACGATAGTTAAACAGCAAAAGCGTCCGCCAACAGTAATTGTTCCTTATTACAAAGAGGCTGAAAAGATAGTTGTGGACTATCTAGTAAGTTTCAACGGAGACGAAGAATGGTTGAGTACAAAAATTCAAGAACTTTCGGATAAAACCGTAACTTCAGATTGGGAGGAAACTAAAAGAGATATCTGTATTGAAGCAGTTGATTCATTTGTAGAATTTGTAAGTGATCTTAATTTTAATGGTCTTCGGTGTGTTGCAGGTGAGCCAAATCCAGAGAAACTTAGTATTGAGGGAGTACAGGTGAGCGTAAGACCAGAAATTTACTTGCAAGACAATGGCGGGAATGTCAAGGGTTGTGTTAAGTTGGTTTTTGGAAAAGGAAGAGAACTGAGTGAAGATGAAGCTAAATATACTGGTACTTGTCTTCAAAGATGGATGATTGAGTTTTTCAGTGTATCTGAACACAAATCGTGTTTTATTTTAGATATTTTTGGAGGCAATTGTCACATTGCGCCTAAAGCCTATAAGAAAAGGTTGTCTGATATTGAGGCGGCATGTCAGGAAATTTCAAGAGCATGGGTTAATGCTTAGTCTCACTTATTTCAATTTAGTGTCACAAATCACTGCACCCGACCGTATGCTAAACTACTTGTGTAACCCAAAGTTATTGACTGCGGGTGAGTTCAACCGTTAATCCTCATCATCGAAAAATTGGGTAGAAACCCCGTCCTTTAGCGACAGCGGAGGACGGCTTTATCTTAGTTTAACCCAATCACAAAATTGATGCTCGAATGTGAACTATGGAAAAAGCCTTTAGTTACCGATTTTACCCAACGACCGAGCAAGAGTCGCTGTTGCGGCGCACTTTGGGCTGTGT
>CAKZHE010000212.1 GCA_936920195.1 uncultured cyanobacterium
ATCGCCTTTTTTATTACTACGGAGTTTCGTCGTCGTCGTAATAATCGGAATAATTTTCTAGGACGTAATCATCATCACGATCATCGTCATCCTCTTCTTCTTGTTCTTCGGTCACAAAATGAAGATATCCACAGCGCAGAGTGTTTCTAAAAAGCCAGTTGAAATGTTCTCCAGATTCATCCTCGTAAAATCCAACCCCATCAGAAAAGAACACCCCTCCACAACAAAACGCTACTAAGTTTTGCCACCAATTTTCAGTCACATACAGCAGAGGTCTGTGATGAAACACAACAAAAACAGCGCTTATACGCAGTAGGGGCAGGAAAATATCTACATATCTGTGAGAAGGGTATTGAAGGTCTATTTCAATGCCAAACCCAATGAACGGCCTAAACGCAAGTTCGACAGAAAACGGAATATTGCCAAGATAATCATTTATTACCAGAATAGTTCGTCCCATAAATCTTCAGTTCCTTGTCGGGTTTCGTGGCGATCGCCTTTTTATTAGAAAGGGATTTGATCAATGCACCTAGAGTAAAAGGCACATTCTTTGGCAATCTCAAATCCATTTTTAATGCAAAGTTGAGGATCTCGTTCGATAGGTGCATTGCAAATATAGCCGCGCCATCCTATAGGACAGTGGTAGTAATCTGGCGTGCAATGATCGCATTTAAGGCAATGGGGTTCTATACTTTTCATCACTTGGTCTTGGTACTCTATTTGTTTGAAGAGTCTGATTTGTCGTTTGGTTGCTTTCTGCTTTAGTTTTTGTTCTTTGGTTGTGCTGGGTTTCATGGCGATCGCCTTTTTTATTGCCAGGGAATTTCGTCATCATTCATCAAGGCATAAAGTTGAAATGCAATGATTAATGTGACTGCGAACAGTTTGAAGATTCATGTAAGTCCATTTGTCTCTCCATTTGTCAGAACCGTAGGTACAATCGCAGTAATAGCGGGGGAATTCTTCATCGTAAAAATACCACCAGTAATTGTCGCCGTCAGGAGTTGAGATAGTATAACTGAACTGACCGGGCTTGCCCTGTCTACGCATAGAAAAATTGTTCAGTTTTAATTGTTTCCTGACGGCATCTGCAAGCTTCTTTTTTTGGACTTCTGTAATCATTGGTGTCTCCCTTTTTGATAATTAACGAAAGGAGTAGATGGCGGATTTGAATCGATCGCTTCCTTTGGTAGCTATCCCCCGGTAAATCACCAGGTTGATTGTCTTGGTGTGGGCTTTACGTTTATTTCCTTGGTCTGCCACGCTTGCGATTCTCCTTTTCCTTTTCAATTGCTTTTTGTGGTAACTGAAGTTTGACCCGTGGAATTGGCGATTCAGCGGCGATCTCTAGCCTTCTCCCCAATTTTTCTTCGGTGTAGGAAGTGGGTGTCAATCTGTATTTCTGGCCTACGCGATCGCACTGCTGATTTTTAGCTAGATCGCTTAAGTGCGGCAAGGTTTTGGCGATAGAGATGCCTGCTCTGTCTGCAATTTCGCTTAAGGTGAGGCCGTCTGGCGCTTTTTTGAGTAATGCCAAAATCTTGCCCCTAGAAATGTTGTCCGTATCAAATAAGTGGTGATTCATCAGCAAAATGGGTTAGAGCTTGGTGCGGGCTTTGCGCTTATACATAAATGTCTGGGAATACTAGAAGTTGATGATTTGGTGCATGGTTATGAGTGAAAAAGCAGAAGTGTTGGATCAGGGTGGTGACGTGGTGTGCATTACCAACCCTGGGAACTGTGGGTTAAACGCATACCACAAAACATTCCTAGGGTTTGAATTAGACCGAGAGATAATCAGACTTATGGGGAACGGTGTCATAGGAAAAAGATGGGTTGAAGAAGGAGTGGAGTGTCATGTTTTAAGCCCTGGCGGTGAGTGGAAAGAGGGAAAGATTCACCTTTGCTTTAAGTTCGTTCCTGATGAAGAACCAGTGCAAGGTGAATTGGTGGATGAGGTTAAGCAACTAGCCCCGGCATCTACTGAGGTGATGCCGGAAACTAGCGCCCAACCGGAAGGGGAGTAGGTCAGGCTGACCGGGCTAGTGAATAGGCTTTGGCTTCTCCGTGAGAATAGCTATTCAAAATCCCGCCATATTCGAGTAAATGCAGAATGATGGGGGTCGGTACTATATAGATGGCGTTCTCATCGTTCATTACCCCGTGGGTGACTCCGAGGGGTAGGAACAGATAGAGGTAGCCACAGCGTTTCAGTAGGGGAAAGATGTCTTGGGTGTCGGTAAGCTCATAGACGGGCTTCTGGGATGACCCCCGAAAAGATTCCAGGTTGACGGGTCTGTCTAGGCAGTGCATGGTGTGGATATTGAATTTACTTTGGCGGAAGGTTTATCACCTGCCGCTATTTTTTTTGGAAAAGTTCGCCTGGGGTGGCGGTGCGACGCTGCGACTTATGCGCTCAATCCCAAGCGAGCTTTACTTTCTGGGAGGATTAGTGGTAGGCAGACCAGCCCTAGGAAAGTTCGGTCTGCCTAAACTTGTTCATCTACCAGCTAACGGTCATCACCGCGTGTTAAGCGCTTGCGCTGTCCGTTAGTTTTTAGTATAATATGACTAAAGACGAAAATCAAGTAACTCCGATGTCGTTACGCAAGCGCATACCAGGATTAACCCAAAGGAAAGTGGCGACCGCTCTTGACGTAAGGGAGTCCACGGTTAGCGAGTGGGAACGGGGGATTACCAAACCGCACCTACTCCCTTCTCAACTAAAAAAAATGATGGAGGTCTACCAATGTCAACTTGACGAGCTAATTGAAGCGTTTGAAGGTTCGCGAGCCGAATCCGCCAAGGCTCACTCAAATTAAAAGTTTCGGATGGGGAAAAACCTAAAGACCAATGCACCCTTTAGCGCCCATCCTTTCCTAATCCATCCCCCAGGGAGAAACAGACAAAACGTATCTCCCTGACTCA
>CAKZHE010000213.1 GCA_936920195.1 uncultured cyanobacterium
CCCTTTCTCCCTTTCTCCCCCCTGTTCCCTGTTCCCTGTTACCTGTTCCCTGTTCCCTATTCCCAATGATTAAAATTCTTCATTTGTCAGATATCCACATGGGTAGTGGTTTTTCTCACGGAAAGACTAACCCAGCTACGGGTTTAAATACTCGGTTGGAAGATTTTGTGGGAACTTTGGCAAAGTGCATTGATAGAGCTATTAACGAACCTGTGGATTTGGTTCTGTTTGGGGGTGATGCGTTTCCGGATGCTACACCGCCGCCTTTTGTCCAGGAAGCTTTTGCGAACCAATTTCGCCGTTTGGTTGATGCTGAAATTCCGACGGTTTTATTAGTTGGCAATCACGACCAACATTCTCAAGGACAAGGGGGAGCAAGTTTATCTATTTATCGGACTTTGGGTGTACCTGGGTTTATTGTAGGCGATCGCTTACAAACTCACTTAATCCAAACTCGCAATGGAGCAGTACAGGTAATTACGCTGCCTTGGTTAACTCGTTCTACTCTGCTCACTCGTCCCGAAACCGAAAAATTATCCCTGGCTGAGGTTAATCAGTTATTAATTGACCGTTTGGAACCCGCTTTAGAAGGGGAAATTCGCCGTTTAAATCCGGCAGTGCCGACGGTGCTGTTGGCACACTTAATGGCAGATAATGCTAATTTGGGGGCAGAGCGCTTTTTGGCGGTTGGCAAAGGTTTTACAATTCCCCTATCTTTGCTAATTAAACCTTGTTTTGATTATGTGGCGCTAGGTCACGTTCATCGTCACCAAAATTTAAATAAAGCTAATAATCCCCCAGTGGTTTATCCTGGGAGTATTGAGCGAGTTGATTTCAGTGAAGAAAAGGAAGAGAAAGGTTTTGTTTTAGTTAATTTGGAATGCCATAGCGCGGAATGGGAATTTTGTCCGTTACCAGTTCGCACTTTTATTACCATTGAAGTTGATATTTCTGAGGCCGAAGACCCTCAAGCAGTTTTATTGAAAGCAATTAAAAAGAAAGATATTCAAGATGCGGTTGTCAGACTAATTTATAAATTGCGATCGGAACAAATCGAGCAAATTGACAATGCCTCAATTCATCAAGTTTTGAGGGATGCCCACAATTATACTATCCAAGCGGAATTAATTAGTCAGTTAGCTCGTCCTCGACTACCAGAATTGGGTGTTGGCAGCAGTATTGACCCCATAGATGCACTGAAAACTTATTTAGATAGTCGATTAGACCTTAAGGATATTGCCACAGAAATGTTGGAAGCTGCCCAAAAGCTGTTAGCAGCGGAGGAAGAAGCAATATTAGAAGCAGTTAATCTGGAAAACGAAGCGCCGCCAATGCCAGCGAGCAATTTACAGCCAATTGGGATCAGATATCTCAAAAAATAAACGATTTAATTGGTTCTAAATTTTTTTTGAGGATAATGTCATGGAATCCTGACATTGCGATCCCCATTTGCCCTGTAAATTCGTGAATGCCTTGATAATCGGTGCTTAGACCCCTTGACCAATGCCGTAACAATTTTGTTACATATAATTAACAACGCGATCCTAACGATCCCAAAGAAATGTCAAAGACGACATTTTTACCCTCTGAATATGGCAACTGGGGATTGCTGTACTACCAACCAGCAATGAAAGAACACTAAGAACAGAGCAGATTTCAAAACTTGGGCGAGTTGTATTGCCAAATGCTGAGGAGAGAAGTGAAATATCGTCACTCTACCAACAAGCGAACAGCTATCTACTGTCCAAACTACCGGAGATGATTCTCATGGCAAAAGAACGCCCACCCTTAGAAGAGATGACATTGCGACAACTGCGGAAAGTCGCGAGCGAATTCGGCATCTCTCGTTATAGCCGGATGCGGAAGTCCCAGTTACTGACTGAGATTACAACAGTTCAAAAAGATCAATTTCCTTCAAGCCCATCTCCCACACTGGAGGCACAAGAAACAGTGGAAGCAGCAAAATTTGAATTAGGTCAGGAAGACCGCGTTAGCGTTTCTTTAGCATCTGTAGATGAGGGACTAACCGAGCTTCCTAGTGGCTATGGTGATAGTCGAATTGTACTCCTGCCCCGCGACCCACAATGGGCTTATGCCTATTGGGATATCTCGAATGAACACAAAGAGATGTTACGCCGTCAGGGAGGGCAACAATTAGCGTTGAGAATCTACGATGTTACAGATATTAGTCTGCCCTATCAAAGTCCTCATAGCATTCAAGAATATCCCTGTGACGAGCTAGCCAGAGAGTGGTATTTGCCTATACCAGTGAGCGATCGCGACTATGTAGTAGACATTGGTTATCGTACACCGGAAGGTCGTTGGTTAATCCTCAGCCGTTCAGAAACCATTCACATTCCCCCCATTTATCCTTCAGATTGGGTAGATGACCAATACCTCACCATTGCTTGGGATGAAGACCTGCGCGGCAAAACCTACTTAGAATTAGTTCCAAGTGGCAAGCGTTCTGCCGTCAAGGAAAAGATTCACGAGGAAATTTTTGATCTGGCTGAAGTCGCTGAAGCTCAACGAGTTGATGGTTCTCTTTATGGTTCCATGCAGCAAGTCCCCGAGCAAGCTCTCAGTTCCTACGCCCTTAGTTCCTATATCACTGCTTCTGGGGTAGGGCAGTGGGCTGTACCTACTGAATCTGGGTTAGTAACTAATTTATCAGGTATTGGTTTAACCGCATCTGGAGTTGGCTTAACTGAATCTGGAATTGGTTTAACCGCTTCTGGAGTTGGCTTAACTGAATCTGGCATTGGTTTAACTGCCTCTGGCATTGGTTTAACTGCCTCTGGTATCGGTTTAACTGCCTCTGGTATCGGTTTAACAGCTTCTGGTGCAGGATTAACTGCTTCCGGTGCAGGTTTGATAACTGCATGTAGAGTAGTTTTAACTAAATCTGGAGTTGGATTAGCAGCAGGT
>CAKZHE010000214.1 GCA_936920195.1 uncultured cyanobacterium
AAAACAACTGGTAGGCTTTCTCAATTCGCTGACAAATATCTTGTACGGCTTGAGAACCGACTAATTGCCAGAAAGGATTGCGCTTTCTCAGCTTGGCGATATGAGACTGGAGTTTCGCACAGTTCAAGTGTTTACCCCACATTCGGTAGTACCGTTTATGCAGGGCTATACAATGGTTATAAATTACCCCGGCAGCGTTGATGGTGCGCTTGAGGTATTTATTCCTTTTATGACTGTATAGTTTGAACTTCAGCGTCTTCATGCTATAATTGTGTAAATTGTTAGGTAGGAGCTAAGGCGGTTACGGGCTACCTACTACCTGTTAATGACAGAACTCTTTCTAACACTTGTTGATAAGCCTGTTCTACTTGCCCTAAATCCCGCCGAAAGCGGTCTTTATCTAGCACTCGCTGATTGGGGTCGGTTTCGGTGTTATCCCACAGGCGACAAGTATCGGGGCTGATTTCATCTCCTAATAGCAACTGTTGTTGGTGGTTGATGCCAAACTCTAGTTTGAAGTCTACCAGGGTAATTCCACACTGGCGGAAAAAATCTGAGAGGTGGTGGTTAATCTGTAGGGCTAGCTTCTGGAGATCTTCTAGCTGTTCGGGGGTTGCCAGTTCTAATAATAAAAGGCGATCGCGGGTTAACAGGGGATCTCCCAAGGCATCATTTTTGTAGTAAAACTCTACTAGGGGTTGTTTGAGGACTGTGCCTAGGGCTAATCCGGTTTGTTGACAGAGGCTGCCCGCCGCAATGTTCCTGACTACTACTTCCAAGGGGATAATCCGCAATGCCCAAACTCGCATTTGGTTAGGTACGGGACAGTCAATGAAATGGTTGGGGATGCCTTGATGGGCAAGCATCTGGAAGAGGTGGCTGGAAATAATGCAGTTAATTTCCCCTTTGCCCACAATCTGCCCGCGCTTTTGGGCGTTAAAAGCTGTGGCATCGTCTTTGAAGTAAGTTAGCAGAATTTCTGGGTCGTCGGTGGCATAGACAATCTTGGCTTTGCCTTCGTATAGCTGTTTTTTGGCGGACATGGAAAGTAAATTGTGGTTATTTTTAAAGTAGTCGCTGCAACCAAGCAAATCTTAATCTGTTTGGGTGATACCCGTGGCGCTGGCTAGGCAAGTGGAATAACTGGCATAATTTTACGCTTAATCTGTGGTTAAGATAAAATTAATGAAAGGTTAAAGAAACTGGCAGATATTTGTGCCAATCTCAATACAATAGAAGATAGATCAGTTTTTACCCCTAAGAAAAGTCATCAGGTGTCATGGGCGATCGCGCTGAATCTGAAATTTAAGATCCTATTTAACAGTAAGGAGATAGCTATGGCAGATCGTTCTGAGTTTCTCTATCCTCACGCGCCCTATCACGGTGAGGTGAAACCAGAAAATTTGGTTTTCAATGCCAACTTGCAAGAATTTGCTCAAAAAGTCAGTTTCATCTGCAATTTAGAGACAAATGGCAAGATTCCTACCCATGAGGCATATAGACAAATTAAGCAGTTGTGGAAGGAATTAAAGAAAACTAAGAAACAACTGGCAATTGGGGAAAATCCTTTTCAGGGTGATGGGGAGGATTCGACTGGGGAATAGGGTGATGGGGTGATGGGGTGATGGGGTGATGGGGTGATGGGGTGATGCTGTAGTGAGAACGGAAGAACATGA
>CAKZHE010000215.1 GCA_936920195.1 uncultured cyanobacterium
ACCCAAGTCGGTATTTTGTAGGGGCGGGTTTACTCAGATCTTTGCTCCTCACCGACAAATGATCTAAACCCGCCCCATACACCCCCAAATTTACCATTAATTTACTTGCTAGATGGGTGTGCGGGGCGGGTTTATTTAGGTTATTGGTGAGGAGCAAAGCTTGTCCCCAAACCCGCCCCTACATAAACCACGGTTAATTACAAGGACTTGATATTAGTTGACAATCCCGAAACTGACTACCTAGAAACTGTATGAACAGAAACCCCCTAAAAAGGCACAAAGTCAACAGCCTAGGTAGCGCCCCGCACCTACCCCAATCTGTAGTGTCCCTATCAGAGAATTTGATATCATTGAGCCAGATCGTTCGTTGACACTATGATATTAACCGTTACAACTGAACCTGCACCTCTAGAGACTAATGCTGATGGGGTGGTGCGAGTCGGGAAAACTCGCGTCACTTTAGATACTGTCGTTGCAGTTTTTAAGCAAGGAGCAACAGCAGAGGAAATTGTTAGTCGCTATCCATCGCTCAAATTAGCTGATGTCTATGCCACGATTGGATTTTACCTCAATCATCAGCCTGAAGTCGAAGTATATTTGCAGCAGCGGCAACAACAAGCAGAAGAGATGCGGAAAATTAATCAGGCAAAATTTGATCCGCAAGGATTCCGGGATAAATTGCTGGCTCGAACCTCTGTAGGGGAGTCCGCTCCACTATCTTCCTTTTTGATGGGTTAAGTCTCCCGATTTCCCATATCCAATAAGCATCGCATTGCTTCGGCATCTCGCGTCATCTCTAAGCGTTGGTAACAATCAATGGCTTTTTCCATCCATTCCCGCGCCTGCTCAAAATTACCTTGGGCTTGGAATAATCTTGCCCAAGAAGCTTGATAGCAAGCAATTTGCTGTTTATTGCGATTTCGCTCTGCCACAGGCAAACCTGTATTTAACAACCTTTCCGCTTCGACAAATTCCCCTTGGACAATGGCAATATTTGCCAGCCAATTTTGAGCCGAATTAATGGCTCGCTGCCAACCAATTTCCTGCGCCTTTGCCATTACCTGTTGATAAAGCACTTTCGCTTGGGGATAGTTCCCTTCTAAGTAATAAATTTCCGCTTCGTTATTGGGTACAGCTAACCAGCGCCGGATGCGATAGCGCTCCTCCAAGTTGGCAGAATCAACTAATTCCTCCTCAATTTTCAACCAGCGTCGCGCCTCGGAATATTGTTGTTGCAAAATTCGCAGTCGGGCAATATTATTAGCTAGGTAGGCTTGGGTGCTAAAATCAGAGCGATCGCGTAAATTCCAAGCTTTTTGACACATCCGATCGGCCACTTCCAAATTTTTCTCTCCCCCCATCTGCGTCAGCGTCCAACTTTTCTGCGACATCGCATAAACTACCGTTGCCCATTCTCCCCGCCGTTCTGATTGTTGAATTAACCATTCTGTCCAAAACAATCTTTCTTCCCAATAGCCGTAGATATTGGCATACTCATTTAAACACTGCCATAAATCTCGGACATTTTCATAGCGTTCTCGATCGGCACACCAATATAGCACCGCGAGCAAGTTATTCCCTTCTTCCTGTAAATGGTCATATTTCAAGTGCCATTCTTGCCATTCATCTTGTCCGTATCTTTGGGCTAAATCCAGATACCATTTAATCCATCTTTCTCGCGCCTTCTTTTCAAATTCCGGATAAGCAGTCAGTTCTGATAAAGTGTATTCGCGAGTCAAAGGTAAAATACTATATCTTCCCTCTTGTTGGCGCACCAGAGAAAGTTGTTGCAGCCGTGCCAACCCTTTATTCACATTGATCGGATCGGTTTTGAACCCCGCTACTTCTGCTAAAGCATCACCAACTGGAGCATTATGAAAAATTGCCAGAGACATTAATAAATTGTGAGCGGGTTGTTCTCGTAAAGGTTGAACTGATTTTTGAAAACAAAATTGGGCAATGTCTTCAGGCAGTTTACTCGCCGCATCAAAGAGAGCTTGGCTGGGATAACCGCTAGCTAATTGTCCAATCGCATAAATCAGCGCCACTGGTACGCCGCCAAAACGGTTATAAAGTTGTTTTGGTTGTTGTTCAGTCAGAACAACGCCTTTTTCCTCTGCTTGTTGCTGAATTAGTTGCAGACTGTCTATTTCTGGCAAACAGTCTAAACGCATATTGGCATACAATACTACTTGTTCGCGAGTAGTAATGACGGCTTTGGTGCTGGGGGGCAAATCAGAAAGAAAGGCAATGACCTCATTTTTATCTTCAATCGTCTCCATATTGTCTACAATTAGCAAAGTCCGCTGTCTGCTGAGACTTTTATAGACGCAATTTAATTGGTCTTCGGGGGCAGCTTGGGTAATAGTTTGGTCATCTAAAGTGGCGGCGATCGCTCGAAAAATATCTCGCAGGGTACTATGCCGTTGAGGTCGCGATATAATCCCTGTGGGTAAGAGATAATTTTCCTTGGCTGAAATAAAAATAATCGCATCAAAAATTGGAGCATTGATCGTGCGATCGCCATTTTTGACTTCCCAACACAAGTAGGCAGCTTCCAATACCAAAGCAGTTTTGCCCACCCCGCCAATCCCATCCACAGTAATAATAGGAGCGCGGTATTTAAGGGAAATAAATTTTAACAGTTGCTCCAATTCCGCTTTGCGTCCAATAAATTCTGGATGGGTGAGGGCAGGTAAATTACAATAGGGATGCGATAGCGCTAGCGCGTTCGCAGAGCTTCGCAATAATTCCCTCCCTAATTGCCCTTGAATCCCACCAGAAATTCCTGATTCCCGCTTCTTTTTTGGGAATTTTATCCCCTCACCATTAGTTGCCAAGCCATTTTTTTCACCTTTGGCAATTAACGATGGACAAACTAATTCCGGTTTGTGCTGGCGAAACAATTCCAGTAATTCCGAGCGTTTTTCTAACCGCTCTCCCGGTTGACTTGCCAACCCAAATTTCTCGCCAATCTTTTGGATATGCTTTCTCACCGTAGTTTCAGCAATAAAAAGAGATTTGGCGATCGCACCATCTGTTTCTCCAGAGAGCAGTTTACACAAAACACTCTCTTGTTGGTGGGTTAATTGACTGAATAATTCGTCAAACTTCGCTTTCTGCATATTTCTCCCAGAAACCAAAAGCAATTTACACAAGTTCGACGCACCCAATATTTGTGACTATTCTTACACTAATGACTTTTGTGTATTTGTGTACTGCTTTACTTAAATTATAGGTAGAGCAAGTTAGTCCAACTAGCCACAGCGGAAAGCACCGCCTTTGCTATGCCTATATGTTTAATCAGTTGCTGGAGGCTATTTTTATGCCATGCCCTTATCAGTGCGAATGTCCTTGCCATAACTCCTGCCATCGCAGCTGCGACCACGAATCATCTTTTAACCCAGTAACTTTTTTGATAGCCGTCACCATTGTGGCGGTTTTGGTGAATGCAGCTATTTCCCGGCAGTCAGAGCCACCCCCACCATCCCGTTCTGCTATATATCATCAGAATGCCTCTTAAGGTATTCCCTATTCCCCATTCCCTCTTTCCCTCTTTCCCTATTCCCCATTCCCCATTCCCTATTCCCTTATTCCCTCTTTCCCTATTCTCTGTTCCCTTATTCCCTCTTTCCCTATTCTCTGTTCCCTGTTCCCTGTTCCCTCCTCCCTCCTAATCCCCCTGGGGATACTCATCCCATAAATCAATCGTTTGTCGCAAACTCAGAAAATCCCCATTGCCTAAAATTAAATGATCCAGCAAAGGAATGCTCAAAATCTGGGCGGAGCGCAGCAACTGACGAGTTAAATTAATATCCTCTGGACTTGGCTCCAAATTCCCCGTAGGATGATTGTGGGCAATAATCGCTCTGGTTGCCCCTTGACGAATGATTTCGCGGAAAATCTCGCGGGGATGGGCTAAAGTTTCCGTCGCTGTGCCAATCGTAATCACTTGCATTCCCAACAGGCGATTTTTCACATCCAGAAAAACCACTGCAAACCGTTCTTGTTTCTGCCACATCAGTTCGTGACTCAGTGCTGCTGCCGCCGCTGCCGGACTATCGACAATTATCCGTTCTCCTGGACGAGACTGAAAAACTCGCTTGCCTAATTCAATCGCTGCTAAAATAGTTGTGGCTTTCGCCGGACCAATACCCGGAATTGCCATCAACTCTTGGGGATTAATTTCCCGCAACACCGTCAGGGGGTCCCGCTGATGTTCCCCCAACTTCTGTAAAATATATTGTCCCAAACCAACTGCTGACAACTTTCCTGGCCCTTGACCAGTCCCCAGTAAAATCGCAATTAGTTCAGAGGTAGCAAGAGTCTTTGTGCCTTGTGCCAGAAGTCGTTCGCGAGGGCGTTCGCTGGCAGGAATATCAGCAATTCTAAGGCAGTAGGTCATAGATGCACTAAAGTTTAGGCGTGACCAGTGGCTGCTTTTAGCATATGGTAGCCAATCAATAGCTGAGTTAAAGCCAGAGGATAACTTTGGAGAACTTCGCCAGTTGTACCAATTAATTTCCCAATTTCCGGGTTTCCTTCCCGACTGCAATAGGGCATTAAATTGGGGACTTCGTGACAAAGCACTCGTTCTAGTTGCAGTACCTGTTCGCTAGTGGCATTCCCATCAATTTCTAAAACATCTACAGGTTTGCCCATATCTCTGTCTAGTTCCAAGCGCACGGCTGGTTTAGAATCCGCACTGCTGGGCTGTAAAATATGAGTCATATCCGGATGGGGAATAGTCGGTCGGAGTACCAATCGGACGTTCAGATGGGAATTGCTTTCCTTTTCCGATTCCTTGGGAGGATAGAAGCTGACGACGATATCTGACCATTGACGCTGGGGACGGATAAATTCATCGGAGTCAGGTTCACGCTTTTCTAATTCAGCTAAAACTTGTTGTTCGCTATAACCCCGTTTCATGGTATCCCGTTTGATTTTCCATTCGTAGCGGAGGGGTTCGGGGGGAGCAAGATAAACCTTGACATCGTAGGAGTTGCGAGAACCGCGAGTGTAGTAACCTAGCAATCCTTCGATGATGACGTAGCGTCTAGGTTCGATATATTCTGGGGGATCGAAGTTGCCTGTATGGTGATTGTAAATTGGTTTGAGAATTGGTTGTCCAGTCCGCAGCAAAGAAAGGTGCTGCTGCATGATATCAAGGTAGTTGCAATCTGGATGCAAAGCGGTAATGCCTTTTTCGGCTCGCTGCTGCCGATTGTAGCGGTGGTAGTCGTCAGTGCAAATTACGGTGACGTTTTCTGGCCCCAATACTTGAGCGATTCCGCGAGTTAGTGTTGTTTTGCCAGCCGCGCTGTCGCCAACGATGCCAAGGATAATGGGGCGATTAGTCATTTTGTCAACCCTAGTGAAGATGATCGACCTAAAACTGGAAGAGGGGGTTTTAGGTTCCCATATCATACCGCAAAGCCTTTATTAGAAATTAATTTTTTGCGATCGCTCTCTACATATTGATGATTTTGTCATATTCTGAGTGCGTCCCAATCCAAAACCACGAAATACCGTCTTGAACTTCCACACCCAAAGCCCTGTAATTTTGCCCCAATCGTACTGACCAATACTTACCGACCTTCTTAAAATGTAATGATGGATGGGAAGAATCTATTTTAAATAACTCATAACACCGATCGGCTGTTTGCTGGACTTCTTCAGGTAAAGCGTTATAATATTCCCAGAATCGACGAGTTGTGTAATTCATCAGATTCTTTGAGAGTGTCCAGCCTCAAATTCAGCGATCGCCTCTTGTGCCAGAGCTTCCAGTTTACCATCCGCAATATCTTTCTCTAATTGTTCATCCCAGCGTTGATAGTCTAGATCGGCAAACCACTCTAAGAGTTTTTTGTACTCATCCGGCGGTAGCTGAAGAATAGCAGATTCGATTTGTTCAAGTGTGAGCATACGCTACAAGCTGTTTAACACTTACAATTCTGACATCTTTTGGAACTGTTTTCCCACCCCATCACCCTAAAGCGGACGCTGAACAGGTATCCCCGTGCCGCGAGGAAATTCATGGGGAGTAGGGGCAGTTTTTCTGAGATATAGGCAATGGCGAATGCTGGCGGTTAGGGGAGTGACAAAATCTTCAATCTTTTCAATTTCGCCCCCTAGTTGACTCAAGGCGGGTTCCAAGGCAGCGCTCTCTTCTGCCGTCCACTGACCGCGATACAGAACGGCTAAACCACCTACTTTAACTAAGGGTAGGGCATATTCGGCACAAACGGAGGCGGAACTAACGGCGCGAATTAAGGCAATGTCATAACTTTGGCGATATTTTAAGCTTCTGCCTAGATTTTCGGCACGGTCAACGATAGTAGTAGCATTTTTCATCCCCATTTCAGCGATTAAAGTCTCTAAAAAGGTAACTTTCTTGCGCGTAGAATCAAGTAAAGTTACTTTAGTTGCCGATTGAGCGATCGCCACTGGTAGGCCGGGAAAACCTGCGCCAGTGCCAATATCAATACATTGGGGATGGGGAACTGGCAGAGGAGAATTTAACAGGAAAGTCGTACCGCGCAAAGAATCCCAAAGATGTTTTTCCCAAAATTCCCTTGGGTCGGTAATTCGGGTTAAATTAAATTGGCTGTTGCCTGCCAAAGTTAATTCATACAGGGTTTGGAATTGTTGTTGCTGTTCTAGACTAGGTTGCCAGCCGAGGGTGTCTTGCCAAAGTTCTGTCGGTAGTTGATTGGCTACCATTGATTCTCCCATTGTTTAAAGTGTCTATTCTCCAGCAAACCACCAACCGGATTTAACGGCGTTCTCATCTTGGCAAACAAAATATAGAAAATCGTGTCCGCCGCGCCAGTAATAAATCAAAAATTCATCGGTATCAGCGAGCGATCGCGTCCTCAAGGTATCATGGACGATGAAGGAAAAATATATATTGCCCTTAGTGGCGATCGCATCCGGTTTGCCCATCAATTCAATAATCTCTGACTTGCGATATTTGCCCGTCCCTAGACAATCCCCTAACAGGTTCATCACCTGATGTTTTCTGCCATTCCAACGATCTACATCATCATTCCATTCGCCGCCGCCGCTCAGATGTCCGCGAACTAAGCGCAAGTTTTTAAACTCAGTAGTTAAAGCTGCTATGGGACAATCTGTGGCTGGGGATGCTTTAACTGCAATTGCCCCCAAGTTGCCCCATAGCAATAAAATCAAAATTATTGATGTTCCGTAGCGATCGCGGTTGAAATTCATATTCTAATGTCCTAACCTTTTTCGCTGGCGATATCTCTTGGATCAGATTCATTCCGAAAGCGATTTGCGAACTTAGGATATTTTTCTAAATCCTCTATGGAATCTACAGGGGGCATTTCAATCCAGTTAGCTTCTTGATGCAGTTTATCTACATAGGCATAAAACGCCTCTTGATCCTCTCGATGGGTTAAAACATAATTATGCAAATCTTTCTGACTCATGGTTTGAAAGTTAGGCTGATTCATCCAATGTACCTCCAGTTACCGTTGGGGTATATCTCTATAATATTTTCCTCGCCTGCCAGAAAAAATATATTTCCCGTTCGCTCATCCATCCGAACAATATTCACAGGCAAGTAAAACTTCGTGAACCAGCAGCATAGGACGTAACATCTAGTTTTTTGTTCTGCTGTAGGTATAATTTTGACTCCTTAATTTATTTTTTAGCATAGATTGCCAGCGATCGCCCTCTAAAATACTGGTAGAGCGATCGCTTGCCACTGTACCTAGATCTTGAGCGCAATCATTTTTTGAACTGCTTCCACAATTTGTTCTGGTTGCACAATAGTTAACCGTTCTAATCCCCCGTTGTAAGGCGTAGGAATATCTTGGGAAGACAGCCGCAAAACGGGAGCATCCAATTCATCAAACAGACGTTCGTTAATCGAAGCGGTGACTTCCGCCCCAATGCCACCTGTTTTCATACACTCTTCCACCACAATTACCCGATGGGTTTTGCGAATAGACGCGCTAATCGTTTCCATATCTAGGGGTTTCAGGGAAATCAAGTCAATCAATTCTGGGTCAAAACCTTGTTTGACTAATTGACTGACTGCTTGCGTACAGTGGTGACGCATCCGGGAGTAGGTCAGAATAGTTACATCTTTCCCCGGACGGACAATTTCCGCTTTATTTAAAGGCAGCAAATATTCTTCTGTCGGTAAATCTTCTTTGAGGTTGTACAGCAGGACGTGTTCAAAGAACAAAACCGGATTATCATCGCGAATGGCTGATTTCAGCAGTCCTTTGGCATTGTAGGACGTGGAGCAGGCGACAATTTTTAGCCCCGGCACAGCTTGAAAATATGCTTCTAGTCGTTGGGAGTGTTCCGCTCCTAGCTGTCGTCCTACCCCCCCCGGTCCCCTAATTACCAGGGGAATCTTGAAGTTGCCGCCGGAGGTATAGCGCAGCATTCCGGCGTTATTGGAAATTTGGTTAAAAGCCAGCAGGAGAAAGCCCATATTCATGCCTTCGATGATTGGGCGCAGTCCAGTCATAGCTGCTCCCACAGCTAAACCAGTGAAGCTGTTTTCGGCAATGGGAGTATCTAGCACCCGCAAGTCGCCGTATTTTTGATAAAGATCTTTCGTGACTTTGTAGGAGCCGCCGTAGTGTCCCACGTCTTCGCCCAGCACGAATACGGATGGGTCGCGGGCCATTTCTTCATCAATGGCTTCGCGCAGAGCGTTGAAAAGAAGAGTTTCTGCCATTGGACTGTCTGCGAGGAATGCTATTATGGGATTTTGTTATCTTAACCCCATTAGGGATTCAATTTAAGATTTTTGGTTAGGGATTGGGGATTTTTGCTTGAGGCGATCGCCTATTCAAGATGAGTAATCGCCATACTGGTTTACCATCAAAAACTGACAATATCCGTAGGTTGGGTTGAGGAACGAAACCCAACATTAATCATTTTAGCAACCGGGCTAAAATTATTCCGGCCTGGACGCTGACTATTCCTAAAATCGCACTACCAGCCCAATAGATGCCTGCTAAATTATAAGCACCATTGCGCCATAAATTGACGCTTTCCATGCCATAGGTAGAAAAGGTAGTATAAGCTCCTAAAAATCCGGTGGCAACTAATAATTGGACTTCGGGAGGGATAGGAGTGATTCTTTCTAAAACTAACGTGCTAAAAAAGCCCATAGCTAAACAACCAGTCAAGTTAATTGCCAAAGTGCCGTAGGGAAAGCTAGTGCCAAAGGTTTTGGCAAACCATAGGGTGAGGTAATAGCGGCTAAGTGCGCCTGCGATCGCACCTAAACTAATGGCTATGGGCGGTCGTAAATTATCTAGCATTCGTAGGAAGTCTTGTTGACATCCTCCCCGGCCTAAAGGCACGGGGATTCCTAAACCTTACGATTTAGGCTTCGGCCGTGAGCTCAGCCGAACGGTTTCTGCTTCATAGCACCAGCCTTCACAGATTTACTCTGCTCTGGTCTTACAGTCGCTCCACAGACTGACACGGCAAGCCCTGCCGCCAAAATATTTTTCGATGCGTTTAGGTCACGGTCATGTTGAGCAAGGCACTCAGGACATTCCCACTCCCTAATATTCAACGGCATCTTGTCCACTATATGCCCACAATTCCCACACCTTTTAGAGCTAGGGAAATAGCGGTCAATTTTCACCAGTTCTCGACCATGCCACTGGCATTTATAGGCAAGTTGTCTGGTCAATTCCCCCCAAGAGGCATCGCTAATTGCATTAGCCAACTTGTGATTTTTAACCATATTTTTGATAGCCAAGTCCTCAACCACAATCGTTTGGTTTTCACGTACCAGTTGAGTCGTCAGCTTATGCAAAAAATC
>CAKZHE010000216.1 GCA_936920195.1 uncultured cyanobacterium
GTGTTTTTTTTGTGTTTTTTTTTGTTTTTTTTTTTTTGTTTTTTGTTTTTTGTTTTTGTTTTTTTTTTGTTTTTTTTTTTGTGTTTTTTTGTGTGTTTTTTTTTTTGGTTGTGTTGTTTTGGGTTTGTTTTGTGGTTGTTTGGTTTGGTGTGGTGTTTGGGGTGATGGGGTGTGGGGGTGTTGGCGGTGATGTTCGTGGGGATGATGTTCGTGGGGATGATGCTCGGCAGCCACTACATTTTCTGACGATACTGCCTCAGTTAGAACTTCAACATGAACTTTTGTAGCTTGCTGCCCCTGGCGGATAACTAATTCCGAGCGCAAGCGATACTCGCTGGAAATTCCTAATTTAGCAAGGTTTTCTATGAGGTAGTCTAAGGGAACCCCCGCACCTACCAATGCCCCCAAACACATATCCCCAGCGATTCCTGTGGGACATTCTAGATAAGCTAGCTTGTTCATTTAAAAATTGACATTTCCAAACTTTTTATGGCAACTTTATTCCTTGTCCATCCGGATAATCCGCAATCAAGGCAGATAGAACAGATAGTAGCAGCCCTGAAACATGGTGCTGTGATGCTATATCCCACTGATACCGTCTGGGCGATTGGTTGCGACCTGAATACCAAGTCTGCAATCGAGCGCGTTAGGCAAATTAAGCAGCTATCCAATGATAAGCCTCTCACATTCCTTTGTCCCTCTCTATCTAATATTGCCAAATATGCTGGGGTGAGCGATGCGGCCTATCGAATTATGAAGCATTTGGTTCCAGGTCCTTATACCTTTCTGTTGCCTGCCACCAAATTAGTGCCTCGGTTGGTGATGAACCCGAAGCGCAAAAGTACGGGGATTCGCGTCCCAAAGCATCCCGTTTGTCAAGCCCTACTGGATGCTCTAGGCAACCCGATTATCTCCACTTCGGCGCACATTTTGGACAATGATGACGATGAGGCGGTGCCACAAGTGGAAAAATCCCGCCTGTTCGATCAGATGGCAGGGCTGGTAGATGTCATCGTTGATAACGGTGTGGAATTAGGGGAACAAACATCAACCATTTTGGATATGACGCAAGATGAACCAGCTATCGTTCGGCGGGGGTTGGGATGGGAAGAAGTAGCTAACTGGATACCAGCAGTCAATTAAACTAACCAGTTGGTTAACCGTCTACGTTTCGGTGTTGGGTAAGATTCTGGGTTGGGGAGCAACCGATTCTTCGTCACCAGGCTGTAAGTGCGACTGCGAATGGATTTGCCTGCCGAGGGGCAAAAAATTTTGTCGGCGCGATCGCGCTTGGAACCAAATGGTCACTTGGCAAAGTCAAACACTGAAACCCAGTAAAATCGGGAGTTTCTAAGGTTTAGCCTGTTGGTACATGGTGGAAAGGGAGGGTTAAACAACACCAGTTCAATTCCTCCTCCCAAGAGTTTTCAATCCTAACTATTGTCTGTTTGTGCTTGGTGTGTCACCAAAAGGGAACGTCATGAACTTTAAATCTGCCAACTCCACCAACCTAGCCACTAAAACTCCCGTTGATACTGCTATTCACAACGATCATCGCTATCCTTCAGGACAAGTTAGCGATTTAGATGCCCCCGCCCTGGCTCAGTTGCTGTTAACTGAATTGCAAGCAGTCGTTGGTTCGGCTTCTGAGCGGGTGCAAGGGGTAGCGAATAGAATTGCTCTGGAAGTGGAGCGAATTTGCCGCAAGAGCGATCGCATTCAAACTTCTGGGGAAATTTCCTCTTGGCAAGTTTCTCTCGCCCGCCATCGGCTGCAAAAGTGCCTTGCCTATTTTGAATTGGGTTCTAAACGCGGTCGGGTAGAATTGCATAGCAACCTCAGTGCTATGGTGTACCGTCATATTAGTCAACCCCAATCTCAATTAGGTTTTCAGGCTCGTTATAATTTAATTGAAGATTTTCTCCAAGAGTTTTATGCCGAATCTCTCAAAGCATTTCGGCGGGAAAATCAACTGGTAGCAAATTATACTCCCCGCACTCAATTGGAATTAGCCGAATACATGGCTTTTTGCGAACACTATGGCAAGCGGCGGATTAATTTACCCAACGGTTGCAGTCAACAATTATTGGTGCTGCGAGCGCAAAGTTTTGCCAGAAGACAACCGAATGAAACGGCTTTGGATATTGAGCAAGCGATGGAGTTTTCGCGCCCGGAAGATAGCGATTCTCCTAGTCGTTCGGCGATGATGCAGCAAGTCAGGTCAAAGATGGTGGCAGCGGCTTCCGATCCGTCTGAAGCTGTCCTCCGAGACCGAGTGGTAGCAGAATTAATTCAATATCTGGAATTACAAGGTCAATCTGATTGTGTAGATTACCTAGTTTTGAAAATGGAAGATCGGGCTGCACCAGAAATTGATGAAATTCTCGGTTTGACGGCTCGCCAGCGAGACTATTTACAACAACGGTTTAAATATCATGTGGAAAAGTTTGCGCGCAATTCCCATTGGCAATTAGTCCATCAATGGTTGGGTGCGGACTTGGATCAAAAATTGGGAATGTCTTCGGTGCAATGGGATGCCTTTGTGGGACAACTTTCTCCGGAACAGGGACAGTTATTGCAACTCAAACAGTCTCATCAGAGCGATCGCGAAATTGCTAAATCCCTCAAATGGACTCCTAAACAAGTCCAAAAACGCTGGACGGAATTACTGGAACTCGCTTGGAATCAGCGTAATTCGGCTTAGATTGGCAGTCCTCAACCAAAATCAATCCTCGGATTTAGTCCCCCCAAACCTCCAGCAATTTTGCTAAACTAATCTTAACAATCGAAAAATTCCTCCCCGCGATTGGGCGAAACCCAGCGCCAAAAGCGATCGCAGAGTATTCGCGGCTGAGGGTTAGATCTCGTCCAACTAACTGAGACGAGTTACCGAGGATGCCTATGACTCTCAACTTAGCTCCAGTTTCTACTTCAGCCCCAACCTTATCTGCACTCAAGCAAGTTTTAACCACCATTCAAGCTGATAGTTGCCCCCATTTCTATAACTTCCACTGCCACACTACTTACTCGGATGGCAAATTGGAGCCAGAGGAATTAATGGCGCAAGCGGTGCAAATCGGCTTGCAGGGCATGGCAATTTCCGATCACCATACAATTGAGGGTTATTTGGTTGCCCAAAGGTGGCTGCAAGAATACCAAAATACTCATAACTCCCCAGTTCCCCTACTCTGGACAGGTTTAGAAGTGACGGCGAATTTAGGGGGAGTAGAGGTTCACATTCTGGGCTATGGTTTTGACATCGAACACCCAGCGATGGAGCTTTACATTCAAGGGATTGCTCCTGGGATTCTGCTGACTGCCAATAGTGGGAAACCGGAAGGGGAAGATGCCCACGCCGGAGCAGTAATTGCCGCTATCCATGAAGCGGGTGGTTTGGTAATTTTGGCTCATCCGGCTCGCTACCGTCGTCCAGCGGCAGAATTGGTTGCGATCGCCGCTGAGTTAGGGATTGATGGCGTGGAAACCTATTATGCCTACAATAATCCTAATCCTTGGCAACCTAGTCCCAAACAGACCCAAGAGGTGAAAGAATTGAGCGATCGCTATGGCTTGCTTAATTCCTGCGGTACTGATACCCACGGGGTAAATTTACTGCAAAGGTTGTGAGGGAGGGAACAGGGAACAGGGAATAGGGAAGAGAGGGAAGAGAGGGAAGAGAGGGAAGAGAGGGAAGAGAGAACGGGGAATTGGGAAGAGAGGGAATTTTGAACTTTGAATTTTGAATTGTTCCCCCTACAATAGAGGGTTTACAGCAAGTTAGTTCAACCTAAATTGCGGCGGCGAGTCCTTTGGCTCGTCGAGATTGCCCCATTGCCTCGTTATTTAACCATTGGTGGTCGCTATGAACGCATTGCAGGGAAGGGATTTATTAAGTTTGGCAGACTTGAGCGCCCAAGAAATTCAAGATTTGTTGCAATTAGCTGCTGACTTGAAGGCGGGTAAGGTGAAACCCCGTTGTGACAAGGTGCTGGGATTGTTGTTTAATAAAGCTTCTACCCGAACTAGGGTGAGCTTTACGGTGGCAATGTACCAGTTGGGGGGGCAAGTGATTGACTTGAACCCCAATGTCACCCAAATCAATCGGGGTGAACCCTTGGCAGATACGGCACGGGTATTAAACCGCTATTTGGATATTTTAGCGATTCGGACCTTTGAACAGCAAGAGTTACAGACTTTTGCTGACTATTGCGATATTCCTATTGTCAATGCTTTGAGCGATCGCGAGCATCCCTGTCAAATTCTGGCAGATCTCTTAACTATTCAGGAATGCTTTGGCACTTTGGCAGGACTGACTTTAACTTATTTGGGGGATGGCAATAATGTGGCTCATTCCCTGCTCTTAGGTTGCGCTTTGGTAGGGATGAATATCCGCATTGGTTGTCCTGGGGGATATCTACCCGATGGGGAAATTGTCGCTCAAGCTCAGGCAATTGCCAACAGTCGCGCAACTACCCAGCAACCCCCAACAGAAGTCTTAGTTACCGAAGATCCCAAGGAAGCTGTTGCCGGAGTCCAAATTCTCTATACAGATGTTTGGGCAAGTATGGGACAAGAATCTTTGGCAGATTCCCGGATTCCCATTTTCCAACCCTATCAGATTAATGACCAATTATTAAGCTTTGCCGACTCCCACGCCATTGTCCTCCACTGCCTACCAGCTCATCGCGAAGAAGAAATTACAGATGCTGTTATAGAAGGAGTGCGATCGCGGGTTTGGGATCAAGCTGAAAATAGAATGCACGCTCAGAAGGCTTTGCTTGTTAGTCTTCTAGGTGCTGATTAAGAAGGGAACAGGGAATAGGGAATAGGGAACAGGGAACAGGGAATAGGGAATAGGGAATAGGGAACAGGAAAGTGACATACTCCCACATCATACCTGTACTCAGGTATGATGTGGGCTTCTCAGCAGCCCGATGAAGGGTATCAGGACTTACGCAACTACCCTAGAAATAGGGGCAACCACGGGGGGATTGCCCCTACAAAACACTATATATAGATG
>CAKZHE010000217.1 GCA_936920195.1 uncultured cyanobacterium
ATAAATGAAAGAACGCAAAGGTTCGTAGTTGGGCTTTAGCCCTCTCCGGATTAGGGCTAAAGCCCAACTACGAACTTTAGTTAACTGACCTGTCTTGGGTGATAATTAATACTAACATAAATGATATCAATGGCAATATTTGTAGGTTGGGTTGCGCGACAGCAAAACCCAACAAAATACTGGCAAATGTTGGGTTTCCACAGTTCGGCAGGCTCACTGTACCACTGTCGTTTCAACCCAACCTACGATTCACAACCAATCAACCGGAGATGATATCAGAAGTAGCGCTAAAGCCAATTTCCCACTAAAACGTAAGGGGCCCAGTAGAGGGGATGTTGATAGCGCCGCTCTTTCATAATTGATAGTTGAGCGCGACGCAAGGCTTCGGCTTTGGTGACAGACGCATTGGAAAGTTGTTGATAGAATTCCACCATTAAGGGAGCGGTGGCAGCATCATCTACATACCAGAGAGTAGCCAAGGTACTACGAGCGCCTGCTCGCACTGCGACTCCTGCTAATCCTAATGCGGCTCGCTTGTCACCTACAGCGGTTTGGCAGGCACTGAGAATTAATAATTCAATGGGGCGGCGTTGCTCTCTCGATTGGAGTAAATTATTGAGTTGATTAACATTGATGCGGTCATCCCAGGTGAGAATAAAAGTGTCTTCAGCTTTGGAACTAAATTGTCCGTGGGTTGCCAGGTGAATGACGGGGAAAGCTGAGGATTCAATGGCTTTTTGAATGGCAGCATCAGTAAAGGATTCATTCAATAACAATTGACCAGTTACTTGAGCATTAATTTTCTGTAATTCTACTCCGACACTGGGTAAGGAATTAAAGCCGCCGCGAGCTTCGGTGAGTCCGGCGGTAAGGGCGCTGAGATTGCCTCTAGTTAAGGGTTGGGATTCTAATAATTGTAGGCCGGGAGTCAGGGCGATCGCATACTTTTCCAATAAAAATTGTTTCCCATCATGGAGGGTAGACATGGGTAAGTTCCGCAGGGAACCATCTAAGACAAATACTAAGGTTTTAATTTGATTTTTGGTCAGATCGGCTTCAGCGGGACGGATCAACCAATCATAAACTTTTTGAGATAGGGGTAAAAACCTTTTTGATGTACGAGTAACGAGGGCTTGACGCAATTGATCGGCGGTTTTGTCTACTTCGGTTTGGCTAAGATAGGTGGTGTAATGGCGTAGGGGTGCATCTGGGACTGAGAGAATGATTTCTAGTCGGTCTTCTAAAATGATCGGATAGATGACGGCGGCTTTGATATCAACTTGGTCGATTTTGACTTCTTTGGCATTTAAGCAAGCGGCACGAAAGAAGTTGACTAATTCGGCTAATTGTAAGGATTCAATGACTTCTCGCGCTTTGGAAAGGTTTTTTTGGCTAGTTTCAGCGGTTTTAGATTCCAGGAGCAAGCCCACTAATTGCCGATAAACTGGTTCGACGCTTTCCCGAAAGGAAAACTGCACATCTGGATTAACTGAGGCTAAGTCGTTGCGGAGAGCTTGCAGATTATTTACCGCTTCATTGTAAGCTGCGATCGCCTCTTCTCTTTTCCCTTCTCCTTTCAGCAATCGCCCTAACTGCCATTGCCAGCGATAGGCAATATCTGGAGCATTAATCGATTGGGCTAAAACTAAGGCTTGTTGAGTCAGTTGAATAGCACTGCCTCGCTGTTGAGTCATTTCGTACAATCCCCCCAACTGCCCCAGAGCGTAGGATTGGGCGCGAGGATCTCCCAAACTTTGGGCTTGCTGAATTGCCACGGCTAAAATTTGGGCAATTTCTGGCAAGGCTGGAGTTTGGCTAGAATTATTTGCGCTTAATTTCATTAAGCTTTTGGCTAAGTTAATCCGGGCATCGACGGCGGCGCGACTGGGGGGTAATTCCGCGAGTTGCCCTTGAATTTGCTGCCAGAGGTTAAGGGCGGTTGATGCTTGTTTGCCCTCGGCTAGCAAGCTGAGTTGATTCAGTTGGGCTTGAATTTTGGTCAGGGGATAGTTGGCAGCGGCGGCAGCTTGTTGATAATAGGCGATCGCATCTTTATTATTCTGCTTTGCTCTGGCATTGTTACCTAAACTTAACAGGGCGCTGCTGGTATCCTGGGGTGAAGATAATTTCTCAGCAATTGTTAAACTTTGTTGCAAAACTTTCTCAGATTGATCTAAATCGCCAATTAATCTCAGGGCATTGCCTAGGCTTCGCAATCCAGTTGCCTTCACTGTGGAATCGGGCTGATTTTGCAAATCGCTCTGCACCTGTTTGAGAGTTTCTAGGGCGCGGCGATAGAGTCCTTGGGCTTGTTGGGCTTGGGCTTGATTAATTTGGGCGCGGGTGACTCCCATCCCATCTCCCGCTTGGGCATAGGTGGCGGCGGCTTGCTGCCAGGTAACTAAAGCTGGTTCCGCTTGTCCTTGGATAAACTGCCAGCGTCCTTGAATATCTAGGGCTTGGGCGAGTAATTTCAGGCGATCGCCTGTTTCTAAATTGATCGATCCGTTCTGCAAAAGTTGTAAACTGGTGGCGATCGCATTTTCGGCTTCCGCCCACTGTCCCAATTGCTGATAGGCTAGGGAAAGATTGCTGAGAGCGATCGCTTGTTGAGCCTTGTCTCCTTGGTTTTTGAATACCTCAGATGCTTGTTGTAAAACTTGCACTGCCTGGAGAAATCGCCCCCCGTCATAAAAAGCCTTACCCTGTTGCAGCCAATCGGAGCTAACGCTGGTAGTTCCTGGAACCATTGGTGCTGATTGGTTTGCTGCCAATAATTCCGGCTGGAATCCTAGGGTGGTGAAACCAGCTAAGATTGTCACGGATAAAATCTTGGTTGACAGCCTGAAGCTACGCTTTTTCAACCTGAAGGAATTTAGGGGCTGTTTTTGAATCATTTAGACCTCCGGCAAGACAATCATGGGGTAATCTTTGAGTTGAGCTTCCGGGTTGAGTAGAGAGGGAATATTCCCAAAAACTTCGATCTCATCCCTAAGATAGAGGACTTAGCCTATCATCTTTTAACTATTGGGCGATTTACGCCCTCTGGTGAATAAATCTATTTCTAAAATGAACTCTGATGCGGTAATATTATTTGCGATTCCGGATAACAATCCTGGGTGGAGCGATCGCTTATTTCAGTCTAGCATCCCTCATCTCAGTAATTTAACTGAAAAGACGACCAAATTTCATCACTGCATCTATAGATCATTTGTGGTTGCTAAACACCAAAATAATTTCACTGTTTATCGAAAAAAAAGTTATTAGGACTTCACAAATTCTTCACAGAACATATATAATGTAGACAAATGATTAGTGTGTTCCCTTTAACGACGAGGTTGGCATTTTGATTCCTCAAGACTTTCTCAAAGCGATTGCTACCGAACATGGAGTCTCTGACACCGAATATCAGGTGTTGTCCCAATCCATCGAAGGTGTCTCCGCAACCTTGATTGCCAAGAATTTAGGCACTCGCCCCGAAGTGATTCGCAATCGCATGGGCGAAGTGTACAAGAAATTTCACATTCCTGGGGCTGGACCTGGGAAATTGGCAAAATTACAGCAGATTCTAGTTTCGGCTTACCAAGCCCATCAGAGCGACCAATCCCGGAATTTTTCCTCGCTGCATTATGCTCCTAGCACAGTGATTGAATCCGACGGTGGCGCTCCCCCACCACGGATTGATTGGAACGAAGCGCCTGATGTTTCGATTTTCTACGGACGAACTAGCGAATTGGCAGAATTGGAAGAATTAATCGTCAATCAAGGCAGTCGCCTAGTGGGACTGTTAGGAATGGCGGGAATTGGGAAAACTGCCCTATCGGTCAAATTGGCTAAACAAATCCAAGAGCCTTTTGAATATACCATTTGGCGATCGCTGCGTCATGCCCCATCCCTGAAAGACCTGCTGGGCAATTTGATTCAGTTCTTTGCTCACTCTTCCAGAACCTATTTACCAGACAATGCTAACGATCGCATCTCTCTGTTGATAGAGTTTCTGAGCAAGCATCGCTGCCTATTAATTCTGGACAACGCTGAAACAATTCTGCGTTCTGGCGAACTAGCTGGCAAATACCGCGAAGGTTATGAAGGCTACGGCGAGTTATTCCGCCGCATTGGTGAATCCCAACACCAAAGTTGTTTGGTAATTACCAGCCAAGAAAAACCCGAAGAAATTGCCCTCCTGGAAGGTGAAACTTTACCAGTCCGCAGCTTGCAAGTAACTGGACTCAGTGCCGAAGAAGCGCAAGAAATCTTCAAATCCAAGGGTTTAGCCGATCCCGATCAATGGGATAAACTGGTAGAAATCTACCAAGGCAATCCTTTAGAGCTAAAAATCGCTGCAACTACCATTCAGGAACTGTTTAAAGGCAAGGTGGCTGAGTTCCTCAAACACAGCACCTTAATTTTGAATCGGATTCGGGTGTTGCTAGAACAACAGTTCGAGCGCTTGTCGGACTTGGAAAAAGAGATCATGTACTGGTTAGCCATTGAGCGCAAATCCGTCTCTTTGGAACAACTACAAACCAATCTCTGGCTGCCAGTTTCCCAAACTGAACTCTTTGACGTGCTGGAATCCCTGGGACGGCGATCGCTGATTGAGAATATTGTAGAAGGTGATAATACCCTATTTACTCTGCAAATGGTAGTCATGGAGTATGTCACCGAACAATTGATTGAGCAAGTACGCGCCGAAATTCTGGAAGCGATTAAAACTCAAAAAATCGACCATCTGGAATTAGTCCGCAGTCATGCTTTCTTCAAATCCCCAGCGGTGGAAAGTGGCATCAAACTTTTCCAACTCCGTCCGTTGCTGGATATCATCAAAGACCGATTGCTGGTCGTTTTCCGCAGTGAAAATAAGGTAGAGGAGCAATTGAACAAAATTGTGGCTCTGCTGCCAGCGAAGTCTCCTCTAGAAGTAGGCTATGCGCCAGAGAATCTGCAACATCTGGTTTCTACTTTGAAAAAAGCAGAAGTTTCTGCCAGCGCCAAGTAGGAGGTAATCATTAGTAGAGACGTTCCGGTGGAACGTCTCTCACAGGACTCAGGTAGTAATTAGTCTGAAAAACCCAAAAAACCATTGATTAAGTGTTGGGTTTCCACTCTCGTTTCAACCCCACCTACGATTCACAACTACTATTTTGACTCCCCTTTGCGTTCTTTGCGCTCCCTTTGCGTCCTTTGCGTTAAAAAAATCCAGGACTTACGCAGACCATCTACATATAGTGTTTTGTAGGGGCAATCCCCCCGTGGTTGCCCCTATTCCTAGGATAGTTGCGTAAGTCCTGCCTACAATTAAAAAAAGGAGTCCGCGATATCGCTGGCTCCTTTTCTTTTTCAAATTAAAAAAAATCAACTTAAGGTAGGCGGGGGTTGCCGCATTTGGGATTGGGATTATTTAGACAGATATAGCTTCCCGGCTCCCGGTCTTTGTCAGTAACAGTATAGGCATGAGCAGAAGCAAACAGCGATAAGATTCCGGTGCTGAGAACAGCACTAGCTCCAGCAACTACTGCTACTTTCGCCAGTTGCTTGACTGAATTTTTAGTTGACAGTACGCTCATGTTGATTTTTCCAAAATTAATTTCAATGAGTACCGTCGTCAATTATACTGTTTTTAAAAACCAACGTCAAGTCGCTCCAATTCAAAATTCAAAATTCAAAATTAAGGACAATTAGGAATGAAAAACAAATAACTTGATTATAATCTTAAATTGGGTTGAGCGATAGCGTTCGCGGAGCGTGCCGCAGGCGTAACCCAACAAAACATTGGTGAATGTTGGGTTTCGTTCCTCAACCCAACCTACGGATATTGTCAGTTTTTGATGGTGAACCAGTGTTGCGATTAGTCACTGTATTGATTTTTCATTCCTTAGTGGGAGCTTGAACTCACCACTAATTGAAGACCGCCAAATCAAAGATTTCCAATTCAAAATTATTTCCATTCTTCATTTTGAATTTTGCATTTTGAATTTTGAATTCAAAAAATTGCCTGTTTTTAAAATTGCCTGCATTTCTGCCACATCTAAATAATCGCTGACAAAAGCTTTGCAGAGTAAATTGGGGGGAATAAATTCATCATATTTTTGCAATCTAGGTGCTTCTTGAGGAAATAATAGCTCGTTAGGAGTAATGGCGCGATCGCCTAAAGCAATTATTTCAGCCGACAAGTCAGCTAATTTACCTTTCTCTATCTGCAAAGTCAAAAAATAGGGCGATTTGCCGCTAATATTTCTGATGATTCCCGCCTCTCGCCCAAAGAGATTTAAACACCGCTCCAAAGTTCGGTAGGCAATTGTTCCCATCCAAGGGAAGAAGCAGTATTTATTGCCCGATATAGGCGCGATCGCATTTTGGTCTAATTGAGTATTTTTAGCAATAGTCCTTGCTGCTGCTAATCTTTCTTTAGCATTACTTTGCAAATAGCTATACTGAAGCTCCTCAAATAAAACTTGCCGCATTCGTTGCAAAACTTTACTATGGATATTGCTACTGCGATGGCTGTGCCAGGAAACGCTGGCTTCTCCTTGTCCTTCCTTCACCAAGACAATTTTATTTTTAAAGTCAATATCTACAACTTCCCAAATTCTGCCTGCCAAAGTAAATAACTTTCCCTTGGGGGGTGGCTTGACAATACTACCAATTTCTAGGATTTCCGTCCGCGCCACATATTCTGATTCCGCCGCAAAAACCGCATAGAATTGAAAATTGCGGACAATTTTTTCTCCTACCACCCCAATAATTAATTCTCCCCGTTCAGTAATTTCAAGATGCTGAATTTCAATTAAATGACGCAATAGTTGTTGAAAATCTCCTGGAGCAATATTAGTAAACGTAGGCAGAGTTAAAACTTCTTCAGCTAGCCTAGAGGGGGAAAGTTCACCCAAAGCCGCTAAAATGCTCATAGTTTGGTGATACAACAAGCTGAAAGGGTAACGAGCAGGGGGAATTGGTTCAATCCATTTTTCTTCTAAATAAAGTTGAATAATGGCGATGCACTGTAATAATTGCCAAGGAATTTGATTTGGTAAAGGCGCATCTGGTTCTGGTGTATCTTCCGCACAAATAAAGCGCATATCGGCAGGATTGCCTCTTCTGCCAGTTCGCCCTAAGCGTTGTAAAAAACTGGCAACAGACAGGGGCGCTTCTAATTGAATTACCCGCTCTAACTGACCGAGATCGATACCCAATTCTAGGGTAATTGTTGCCGCAATTACCGCCGGAGCCGATTCATAATTCTTAGCTCTACCCGAACTATAGCGCATAGCTCGTTCCGCTGTTTCTCTTAATTTGGCAGAAATACTGCCATGATGAACGTGATAAATATCGGGTAAATTATTAGCAGCGGCAATTTGTCTCAGAGTAGCGATCGCAGTTTCAGTTTCGGCTCGATTATTGGCAAAAATTAGGCATTTACGAGCCTTGCTAATTTCAAAAATATACTGATGGTAATCGCTAAATTTTAGTTCTTCCGTAACTTCAGGTTGTTGATGGCGATAAAAATGCTCAACCGCCAAATGAATCTTACGCTGTCCCCCCAAAATTTCCGGTGTAATTGTAGTTTTATTCGTTCCTGCCGCCAACCAATTTTCCGCTAGTCGGCAATCTCCCAAAGTTGCCGACAAACCAATTCGTCTCGGTTGATTATTAGTCGCTTTAGCCAGACGAGATAATTGGCAAAGAATTTGATAACCTCGCTCCGAACCCATAAAAGCATGAATTTCGTCAATAATAATAAACCGCAAATCCCCAAATAAGCGGTTTAATTGACCATATTGATTAATTAACAAACTTTCCAAGGATTCCGGAGTAATTTGTAAAATTCCTTGGGCTTCCTTGAGGAGTTGTTTCTTGTGTTTAGCAGAGACATCCCCATGCCAATACCAAACTGGAATTTCCGCATCCTTTAAAATAGCATTTAAGCGATCGAATTGATCGTTAATTAAAGCCTTGATGGGACTAATATAAAGTATGCCCACGCTAGTTGAGGGTTGTTCGTGGAGCAAAGTTAACACAGGCAAAAAAGCCGCTTCAGTTTTCCCGGCTGCCGTACCCGCCGTAATTAACAGATGAGCATCAGTCTCAAAAATCACTTGACTGGCAGCAATTTGGACTGGCTTTAGTTCCGTCCAATCCTGACTATAGATGTATTCTTGCAGAAATGGCGCTAATTTGGCAAAAAAGGTGCGATCGCCCATAGTTTGAGAGTGGGGAGGTGGGGTGATGGGGTGATGGGGTGATAGGGTGATGGGGTGATGGGGTGATGGGGTGATGGGGTGATAGGGTGGTGGGAGGGAAATTGATGAGTCATAGCATATAACAGTTTCCAAGTTTCTATTAACAGTTTCCAAGTTTCTATAACTTAGAAGGCGATCGCTATTGCCAAAATATTTTATACTTGTCTGTAGTAGAGAATATTTTCGGCAAGAGAATTATGACAATTTCCATGTATCAGGCTTCAGTCCCACCCCTAACTCGTTCCCTCAATAATCTGGCAGCAATTCTTGAAAAAGCCGCCACCCATGCTGAAGCCAAAAAAATTGATCCGGCAGTCTTAATTAACAGCCGATTATATCCTGATATGCTCCCCCTAGTCAAACAAATTCAAATTGCTTCAGATGTTGCCAGAAAAGGTGTGGCGCGACTGGCAGGTTTAGAAGCTCCAGTATTTGAAGACAATGAAACCACTTTTCCAGAACTAATCTCTCGGCTTCAGAAAACTACTGCTTACCTAGGAACATTCACCGCCGAGCAAGTTGATGGCTCCGAAGAAAAATCAATTTCTCTTCCGATTAGACAAGAAACTATGACTTTTCAGGGATTGCCCTTTCTGCTCTACTTTATTTTGCCCAATCTCTATTTTCACGTCACCACTGCCTATGGTATTCTCAGACATTCGGGTGTAGAACTGGGTAAAATGGACTATCTGGGCAACCCACAATAGAAATCAATGGCAATATTTGTAGGTTGGGTTGTAACGATAGTGAAAACCCAACATTTATCAGTGGTTTGTTGGGTTTTGCCCTCTAGCAACCCAACCTACGATTATCATCAAGTTATTGATTTTTCAATCCTTAGTGCGATCGCCATTTATTTCACTAATTTCATCAATTGACACCATAGGAGGTTTTTAATCAAATGAACGCCAAACAATTTAGCAATTTAGCTCTCACAGGATTAGCCACCATTGTTTTAGGTGCAATTGGCAGTGGCATTGCCCTGGGGCAATCATCAATAAATCTAAGCACTATTCGTAATACTGCCCAATCTAAGCACAATGCCTATCGAGCTACCCATCACAGTGCCAAGCTTACTCTGGCTAGATCTTTGAATACTACTGCTCAAAGTTGGGCGGAATACCTAGCCACTAACGCTCTATTTGAACACAGTTCTCCCGACCAACGTAACAATGCTGGAGAAAATCTTTATGTCTACTACACTACAGGGTCTTCTATCTCCACAACCACTCTTGCCAATCAAACGGTTAAAGCTTGGTATGACGAGGTGAAATATTATGATTATAACAATCCAGGGTTTTCTAGTCAAACTGGGCATTTTACCCAAGTTGTCTGGAAAAGCACTACTCAATTAGGCTGTGGTGCGGCACAAGGTAAGGCAACGCTTAATGGTACGGCATATAATGCGTTTTACGTTGTCTGTCATTATGCTCCGGCTGGTAACTTCACCGGGCAATTTCCCCAAAACGTTCTCAAACCTTAATAACTTTTGACTTGGAAAGGGGTGGCTTTAAACTTGCGGCGAGCTGAAACTGGCGCTTTGGGAATTTTGACCGCCGGTTGATTCAGGGCAATCATTAAGGGTTCTGGAGCAGTTGTAGACTTGGCAAATTCAGATGAGAAGCGCGGCATCAAACTACCAGCCGCAGCGAGGAAAAGGGCAGCGATCGCCGTTCCTCCCCAGAATACCATCCGTCGATTCCGTATCCGATCTAAACGGGTTAAAACTTTTTCTGGCATTTGCTGTCCAGAAGAAGGTACAGGCATGGCTTGCAAACTCTGACGTAGTTTCAACAATTGCCGATATTGCCGTTGTACGCTGGGATCTGTATCTAACCAAACTCTCACCTGTTGGCGTTCGGCTGCCGTCACCTCGCCATCCAGGTAGGCACTAAGTAACTCAAAGCGATCGCGTTGCAGGCTATCCATTTTTTCCACCCCGTTTTCCTGCCAATTATTACTAGCGTTAAATTTAGGATTCATTTTATTTTGCCATCCGTTCAGATTTTCGCATCCGTTCAGATCGAGTCATTGAGCCAATCTATGGGAACAACTAAGGACGAGCCTAAGTACCAACCAAAATTTACTCCCTATCATAGACTAAAGACTACCATCTAGATAAGTTTGTAGCTGAGATTGCAATCTTTGTCTAGCTCTGGCGATTCTAGATTTTACTGTTCCCAAAGAAACGCCAGTAATTTCAGCAATTTCTTCATAAGCCATCCCTTCAATTTCCCGGAGAACAATTGTAGTCCGAAACACTTCGGGTAAATCGGCGATCGCATCTCGCAGTTGTTCGTAAAACTCCCGTCTGGCTAAATCATCCTCTGGACTGGTATCATCTGCCGCAATTTCCCAATCCATTTCCCCATCATCCATCATCCGGGGCGCATCCAAAGAGAGGGGACTGGCTACCCGCTTCCGCTTCCGTAACTCATCGTAAAACAAGTTAGTGGCAATTCGACTCAACCAACCCCGGAACTTCACAGGTTCCTGCAAGCGATTAATATTCCGGTACACCCGAATCCACACTTCTTGGGCGAGGTCTGCCCGGTCTTGCCAATCGGGGGCAAGGTGGTACAAAATTTTATCAACATGGGATTGGTAGCGGCGGAGCAGTTCGGCAAAAGCTACTCGGTCAGGGCGAAGTTCTCCCTGGCAGCGTAAAATTAAATCGTAATTTGGTAGCTTTTCAGTGGGGATTGATGCGGTGGGTGACACCGTAGTTTCTGAGGTAGACCAAGATAGAGGCAAGGATTGGTTCATGGATGGGAGTATTTAATTTACAACATCCTTAAATTGTAGACCCCACTTTTGAGTCCAAGGTTCCCTGTTGTCCACTTAGAAAATTGCCATAATGCGCCGGAATGAGTCTTTGACTGCTAGCATGATGCTGCTTTGCTTTGGAACTGCTTTGTTGTTAATCCCCAGCGTGAGAAAGCAATTACTGGCAATCAGACTATCTCTGCCTGCGATGCCAGCATTGGCGCAAAGTGTCCCCCCAGATAGCGATCGCCTTCAATTAGTGGTTAAATTAAGCGATCGCCGTCTGTGGGTATATCAAGAGGGTAAAACCATTGCCAGCTATCCCCTAGCGGTGGCAGAAGTTGGTTGGGAAACTCCGACAGGAACTTTTCGAGTTACAGAAATGCAAAAGTATCCCCAATGGCGACATCCCATTACCGGGGAAGTTATCGACATTGGCAAAAATAATCCTTTAGGCGATCGCTGGATTGGTTTTTGGTCTAATGGAAGACAGCAAATTGGCTTTCATGGGACTAATCAAGAGGAATTGATTGGGCAAGCAGTTTCCCACGGTTGTCTGCGGATGCGGAATCGAGATATCCGGGAGCTTTATCAGCGGGTACACCTAGGTGCAGTAGTTGCCATCCATCCCTAATCGCTTTGCTCCAATTCAAAACTCAAAATTATCAATTCAAAATTCTGATTTCGCTCGTTCCTAGGCTCTGCCTCGACGCTCTCCAAGCGAGGCAGAGCCTCTCGATCTCGGTTCCCAGGCAGAGCCTAGGAACCAGTTAATTTTGAATTTTGAATTTTGAATTTTGAATTTTGAATTCCTACTCCTTGTGCTGACGAGATTTTGGCTCAAAATTTGGGGCATAGGCTTGCAACCAGGTATTTACCTGCTTGAGAACCTCCGTGCCAGAACTCTTGCCAATCGCTTGCCTTTCCGGGAAAAAGTCGGGACGATCTAAGTTGCGTCCAATGGCTGAACTTACTTGCTCGGTAATTAGCGATTGCAGTTCTTCCTTGGCACGCACCCGCTGATAGCTAGCTCCCTCCTCCGTCGTCGCATAGAGCGGCGGCAAGCGGTTGAGAGCATAGGCAGCAATATCGCCCACATCTAAAACGCGATCGCTAGTAGCTTCAATTTCCGCTACCCGAGCGATCGCTTCCGTTAGCACCAATTCTTCCATGACATTGATAAACTGCTTCCGAGGCACCGCCACCACTTCACCAGTTAGTAGCGACCCCATTAGCCGATCCAAGGCCATATATTCTTCAATTGAAAGCTCGGAAGCTGTATCGCAAATGCGACCAACTTCCGCTTCCATCGCTGGCGTTAGATAGCCATCCTGTAGAGCTTGTTCGACAATCCTTTCAATACTCATGACCTATGCTGGGCTGTGCGGTACCATCTGGAATCAGCGACCTTGCCACAATCTTTCCTCAATACAACACAAAACGCATTCAACTAGCAAGGAAATTCCTCAAACTTTCCACCAATATATTATTCAATGTCTGACTCCAACCAGGGGATCGGATCTACAGATAGTCCGTTCACGTATAATCCCCAGTGCAAGTGAGGTCCGGTGGATGCACCTGTGGAACCAACTGCACCAATTTTTTGACCGGCTTTAACAAAATCTCCTTCTTTCACGTCAATTCGGCTCAGATGCAGAAAAATTCCCTCTACACCTTGACCGTGGTCAATGCCCACTACATTACCATGTATGCGGAAACCTTCTGATTCTCTGCCGACTAAAGCCACTCTGCCATCAGCAGGAGCAACGATGGGCGAACCCTCCGCGCCAGCATAATCTATGCCTCGATGGTAATAATCTTGGGCAAACTCGCCGTTATAGTAGCGGCGCACCCCATAAATAGTTGAAACTCTACCCTTATTTGGCCTCCGTAGCGCGCCATTCCAGAATTTTTCTGGAGTTACCAATTGCTTAAAGGCGGCAACCCGACTAAGTTCAGTTTCGGAGGCTTCCACGCCAGATTTTCCCGGGGGGAGATTGATGCGCTGGACTGGAAAGGAGCGATTTTTTAGTTGCACAGCTAAATTTCTGACTGCGCCACTATGATTAACTTTAATGGTCAACTTGCCCGGTTTGTCTAAAGGCGTGGTGGGAATCAAGGCGCGATAGCGATCGCCGCTGATGGCAAAGGTAGGATAGGTTTTGTCCCCAACTGTTACTGTGGGGTTTTCTCCTCCAGGTGTTTCTATCGGTACAACCACCGAGATTGTCTCTCCCAGTCTAGGGGTAGCGGGGGAGATTTTGGTTTGTAACGAGAATCCCGGCAGGGCAGTTGCGAGGCAAAAGCCCAAAGCTAAGATAAACAGGACTGGGATGCTTACTTTTATGCCTGTGCCTGGGATTTTGGCAAAACTTAGCTTCACTCCTTTGAAGAATTGCAACCGATCGCTCATATCCTTCCATTTACTCAGCGCGAACATCCTTAAATATCCCCCACGACGTTGCAAAAAAATATTCACCATTATACGCTCTTTTGGTAAAATCACTTCGCTTTAACTAGGGTTGGTCAGCATCTTTTGATTAATGGGGGGATGCTGCATTTTTCTACCATCGAATAATCAGTCTTGGCAATATAGGTCAAAATACCAAAGATTCGCCACGGGAAAACGCAAACTGTTTTGTTAGTTCTGGTGATTATTCTGAGTGTTGAATTCTGCCCCTAGGCTAATATAATCTAGCTTAATAGACTTGAATATAATCAAAATCGGTGCAAGAAGACTTCAGGCTGATAGTTGACTTAGTATCTGTCCTGGCGGCAGCTGCCTTGGGAGGATTGTTCGCCGGACTCCTGCGACAACCACCATTGCTGGGGTATCTCCTGGGAGGAATGATTGTTGGTCCGGCAGGACTGGGATTAATCAAAGAGTTAATCCAAATAGAAACTCTAGCCCAATTTGGGGTGGCTTTTTTACTCTTTGCTCTGGGGGTAGAATTTTCCCTGGCAGAACTAAAAAAAGTCCAGGCGATCGCCTTGGGGGGAGGAGCCTTACAAATTACCCTCACTATTCTGGTAACTGCGCTAGTATCGCTGGGGGTAGGGTGGGTGACATCCCCCGCTCAAGGGGTATTTTTGGGCGCAATTCTATCCTTGTCTTCCACGGCAGTTGTCCTCAAGTGCTTGATGGAAAGCAACGAAATGAGTACCCCCCACGGACAGGTAATGTTGGGGATTTTGGTGGTACAGGATTTAGCCCTGGGGCTAATGTTAGCTGTCCTCCCCGCCCTAGATCGGCCTTTGGAAGAAATTGGCATAGCGGTAGCAACGGCGTTACTGCAAATTGGCTTATTTGCCGCTGGCGCGATCGCCGTTGGCATTTGGCTGATCCCCCCCCTGCTCCGCTTGCTTGCCAAAACCGAAAGTCGAGAATTATTTCTATTGGGGGTAGTCACCCTCTGTTTAGGCATCGCCCTATTGACAGAATACCTAGGGCTATCCATTGAAATGGGAGCTTTCGTGGCGGGGTTAATGATTTCTGAGGTGGAGTACGCCGACCAAACTTTAACCTATGTAGAACCGCTCCGAGACATCTTTGCGGCCTTATTTTTTGCCGCCATCGGAATGCTGATCGATCCGGTGTTCCTGTGGAAAAATTTGGAATTAATTTTGGGCTTAGTTGCCCTAGTATTAGCCGGGAAATTCCTGATTGTGGTTCCCGTGGTCAAAGTTTTTCGCTATCCTTGGAAAACTGCCTTGATTGCTGGGGTGGGATTAGCCCAAATTGGAGAATTTTCCTTTGTTTTAGCCAGTGAGGGACAATCTCTGGGATTGGTTTCCCGGCAAGTTTATCTGTTGATTTTGGGGACAACAGCAGTCACTCTGGTAGTTACACCCTTTCTGCTGGGAGTTATGCCCCAATTGCTGACTTGGGCAGAATCCCTACCGGAATTGAAAAAATATTTGGAACCAGCAGATTTGCCTATGGCAGTTTCCGCTGACTTGCCAGAAAAAAATCATGTAGTGGTTTGCGGTTATGGCAGAGTAGGGCGGAATTTGGTACGATTGCTGCTGAAGTCCGATTATCCAGTTTTGGTAATCGATCAATCAGAAAGTCGGATTCAGCAGGTACGAGATGCCGGGATTCCCTACGTTTATGGCAATGCGGCGAGTTTGTATGTTTTGGAAAAAGCTGGAGTCCAACAAGCGCAGGCAATGGCGATCGCTCTTCCCGATGCCATGAATACCAGACTATGCTTGAAAAGAGCCTTAGAATTAGATCCGGACTTGGAAGTAGTAGTTCGCGCCACTAAAGAGAAGGATATTGAATTACTATACCAATTGGGCGCGAGGGAAGTTGTTCAACCAGAATTTGAAGCCAGTTTAGAACTGGTAACGCACTTATTAACCGCGATGGGAGTGCCGCTTTCCCAAGTCCAACAAGATATCGCTCAAGTTCGCAACAGTCATTACCTAGAATTGCGTCCAGAATTGCCTGCCTATCAAGTGGCGCGGGATTTGGAAGTGGCAGCCAAAGGGATGAATAGTCGTTGGTTGGCGCTGCCAGAGGGTTCGCCGTTAGCTGGGATGACGTTGGAAGAAGCGGATATGCGCCGCCTGACGGGAGTCAGTTTGATGGCAATTCGGCGCAATAGTGGGGAAGAAGTGGATTATCCCGATGCCCAAACTATTTTAGAAGTAGGCGATCGCCTTTTGGTAGTGGGGGAATCGGAAGAATTAGCCGCCTTTGATGAATTAGCCATTGGGGAGGCAGTTGTTCCCAAGGAAAACGCTTCTTGTCAGTGGATGATGCTACCTACCAATAGTCCGGCGATTGGCAAAACCCTAGCCGACTTAGAGATGATCGACGAATGCGGCATCCAAGTCCAGGCCATTCGCCGGGATGGTAAATATCTGCGCTTCCCCGATAGTAACGTTGATTTACGGGCTAAAGACCGTTTATTACTCTGCGGCAACTATTACCATTTGAATAAATTATCCGAGTTTTTATCCCCCGAAGTTCCCCTAGAGATTGCCGCGCTCCCCATTCTCAGCGTTCAAGTCAGCGAAGCGATGCAGGAATTTTTGCCCCCGGATACCAAGATGGAAATTAGCGATCGCAGTTAGCTTTTGGCCTTAATGTAAGCTAATGCGGAACGCCAAATTAAAGTTGGCTGTTCAGCGGCATCCACTAAAGAAAGACAGTAGGGATCTTGCCAAACCACTGTGCCAGTCAGTAATTCATTCGTTACCAGCTTTAGCTCCACTGGCGTTTTCTCGCGAATAAAAGTTTGAATCAGGCGAATGCTGGGCAACCCAGTTTCCAATTCACTAGCCATAAATTAGGGAGTCCTTGAGTTTAAAAAAAGCAGCCAGATCTATTTTCTACTATGCGATCGCGAAAATTTATGCGAACTATTGCCGAAATCAATGCCAAAATCAAGGCTGGACGGGTGGTGGTCTGGACTGTGGAAGAATTAAAAGCCCGAGTAGTCGAAATTGGGGTTAAACAAGCTGCCAAGGAAGTAGATGTAATTACTACTGGCACTTTTGAGCCAATGGAGTCCTCTGGGGCAATTATTAATTTAGGACATACTGACCCGCCGATCAAAATTCGTCAATGCTGGTTGGATGGCGTGCCTGCTTATGCTGGGTTTGGGGCAGTAGATTTATATCTGGGGGCAACTCAGATGGTGGAATACTCCAATAATAGCGAAACCCCCGATGGAGAGGAATCCAAAGATCGCGGTGGCGGTCATGTGATTGAAGACTTGATTGCGGGTAAACCCGTTCACCTCCGTGCCATTGGACAAGTAACTGATTGCTATCCCCGCGCTTCCTTTGAGACGACGATTACCAAGCAGACAGTTAATCAATTGTATCTGTTCAATCCCCGCAATCTTTATCAAAATTTTGTGGTGGGGGTAAATGGCGGCGATCGCCCTTTATTTACCTACCTGGGTGTGCTACAACCCAGACTAGGTAATGCTGTCTACTCTAATCCCGGTGGGATTTCCCCCCTGCTCAACGACCCAGATTTGCAGTTAATTGGGATTGGTACGCGAATTTTTCTGGGTGGTGGCATTGGTTATGTGGCTTGGGAAGGCACGCAACACTTCCCTTTACAAAAACGCTTGCCCAATCGTACTCCCGTCGGTCCAGCGGCTACTCTGGCGCTCATTGGCGATGCTAAACAAATGAATCCCCGCTGGGTACGAGGGTGTTATTTCAAAAATTATGGTCCTTCGATCATGTTAGGTGCGGGTATCCCGCTGCCAGTGCTGCACGAAGAAGTCGTAGCGCGGTGTGCTGTCCAAGACAAAGAATTAGTTGCACCAATTATTGATTTTTCCATTCCTAGGCGGGTTCGTCCCACCTTCGGATTAGTGAGTTATGCCCAATTAAAATCAAGTCGGATTGTGATTGATGGCAAAACAGTTCGAGTTGCGCCCCTTGCCAGCATTTATTTATCCCGACAAGTGGCATTGGAATTAAAGCAATGGATTGAATCAGGTCAGTTTACCCTGACTGAACCTGTGGCGGCTATTCCGATGGATCGAAATTTTTTACCCCAAGATCGTTGGGGTTCGCAAATGACTTTAGAGTAGGAGAAATGGGATCGCCAATGATCTATTTTTTTAGCACTTTTTTTGAACTGGTTCCCAGGCTCTGCCTGGGAACCAGTTTAGGAAATATCAGACACAGTTATTATACTGGGTCTAAATCATTAACCCAAGTCTGTAGTTTGTAGGGGCGGGTTAACTCAGATCTTTGATCCCCACCAACAAATGATCTAAACCCGCCCCATACACCCTCAAATTTACCATTAATTGACTTCATCGATGCCGTCGGGGGCGGGTTTATTCAGGTTATTGGTGAATATTAAAATTCATCCCCAAACCCGCCCCTACATCAATCATGGTCAATCAAAAGGACTTGGTATTGGTTGAAAATCTCGCAACTGACTACCTAAAAACTGCATGAATAAAAAACCCATAAAAACGCCCAAAGTCAATGGCCTAGGCAGAGCCTCTCAATAGGCATTCCCAGGCAGAGCCTGGGAATGAGTAAATGATCTATTTTTTTAGCACTTTTTTGACTAAATCTGGAATTTGTGCTGGCTGTTCGGCGAGGGGAATTTTGGCTTCCTTAAAAGCGAGCATCTTTTCTTGAGCAGTGGTATTATCAACAATAGGTAATGCCATCTGAGCCGCAATTAAACCGCCAAGATCGCTGAGGGGGGTTTCACCCAGAAATTGCCGCCCCACAAAATAGGCGATCGCTGGTTTATCAATCTTCTCAGTAATATATTGGGCGAGTTTTTCTTCCCCTTTATAGCCCGCTTGACTAATTAATACAATGGCTTTGGTATTTTTATTCGCTGCCAGTATCGGCAACCAAGTTTCATAGGTAGAAGCAATCATGGCATCGCAACCCAAACTAATACTCATGGATTGTCCTAATCCTGCCTGATTGAGCGCTAAAGCTACTTCATAAACTAGGTTGCCGCAGCGACTGATTAAACCTACTTCTCCTGGGGTATAAAATCGGCTTTCTTGAGTACCGAGTAATAACTTATCGGGAATAATAATTCCCAAACTGCCCGAACCTAAAATAGTTGTTCCCGTCACTGCTGCCTTGCGAAGCAGAAAAACCATATCTAAGGGGGGAATACCATTGGTCACCAAAATGATTTGGCGAATGCCAGCGGCAATGGCTTCTAAGGCGGCATCCAGGGCGCTGTAGGGCTGGGTAAAGATAATGCTGATATCGATGGAGCCAACGGCGACTAGAGCTTGTTCTACTAAATCAAAAATGGGGATGTCTTGGAGCAGTTGCCCCCCTTTTCCTGGACTAACTCCAGCGACAATCTGAGTGCCATAGCTCTGCATCCGCACAGCAGAAAGCGCCCCCAACGGTTCGGCAATTCCCTGGATTAAAACTTTACTATCTGGGGCTAAATTCATAAAACATTACTGGGAAGCGATGCGAGGTGGTTCTGAGTAGCTTAATTTCTAGCGGGGGATTTTTTGGCTAAAGACACCGCTTGGGCGATCGCTTCATTTAAGTCACTTACCCAGTGTACAGGCATTCCCACCAGTTGTTCTTGAAGGCGATCGCTATTTTCCCCCAATAACCGCAGGACTAACTGGGGATAGAGACGTTCTGGCATTTGATGGCGGCGGGGATGGGGACGTTGTTCGCGGTCAGCAACTCTTTTTAATTCTCGCAGATCTGTTGCCGCTGACACCCCCAATTCCCTCAGTTGGCGCTGATAATTGGCAGCTAGAACTTCGGCAATTTCTAGTCCTAGGGGGCGCTCTTGATCGCTATCTGCCGCCACAATGTTAATTAACAGGACTTTCATCCCCTTATCCTGCACTACTCGTTCTAAACCCCGTTCTAATTGCTCTCGCCGTACTGCCGGGGGTAAATAGCTGCTCCCTTCCCAATCTAAAATTAGACAATGGGCGGGTTTACTGCCAGCAGCGGCAAGTAAATCGGCGATCGCCATCCCCAAACCCTCACCGTTGCAGAGAATACTAATATTACCATCCCGTTCCAAGGGCTTCAACTCCAATAGAGAAACTCCTGTTTCCGGAGACTGAAGGTTGGTTTTCGCCCCAAACAAGGCTAAATTAGGATGGCGACCCAGAGCCGCATCGTTAGCAGTGACTTTGCCATCCAAGGCCATTAAATCCCCAGTGGAACTCACCCCCAAGGGATTGATTTCCACCAAGTCCAAATCTTTCAGGACAAACAGTTGGTACATTTTCTCTACTACCGCACTGACTGACTGAATCAATGCCCCTTGCAACCCCATTTTCAGCATCAACCGCCGTGCATAAAAAGGGGAAAATTCTTGATCGACAACCACTGTTTGCATTTGGGCGCGGACTGCTTCCAAATCCATTCCCCCCTCAATCGAGCCTAGCAGTACCGGGCGTTGGCTAGCATAGTCCATGACCACAGCCAAATATAATTCCCGTTCAGCATTATATTTAGCCTCTGCCAACACCACTTGGGGATATTCGCCCAAAATTGGTAAATTAAAGATTGTCCGAGCCGCAGCGATCGCGTCAATAGTATTTTCCACAAACCGCACCCCTCCAGCTTTCCCCCTCCCCCCTGCCCGCACCTGAGATTTCAGGGCTACCGGATAGGGAATCTGCAAAGCTTTAATTTCCCTAGGATTGTCAATTTTTTGGGAGGGCAGCACAGGGATGCCCATTTCGCTAAATAATTCCTTAGCCTGATATTCTAATAAATCCATAAAAAAATTAATCGGGAGTGGTTAAAACCAAGCCGTCAGTAAACAGGTTGTTGTTTTAGTTTAAATGCGAATGCCTCGATCGCGCTACTTGAAACTAGGCGATCGCCTACCGATGATCGAGTCATTCGCACCCGACGCTACTGATTTTGCAACCACATTACTAAATCATCTACACTGCTGAAATCTAATAACTCTTCACCCAACACCTCTAATTGCTCCACAGACAACTTTTGAATTTGTTCTTGTAATTGAGAAGTCAACAAACCACAACGGCGGTTGAGTTGGCGGAAAATCATTGATACTGCCTCTTGTTGCCTTCCTTGTTGCCTTCCTTGTTGAAGTCCTTGTTGAAGTCCTTGTTGAATACCTGTTTCCATCCAACTGGTGACTATTTCCATAACTCCCTCCTGCTGCACTGGCTCAATTCTAGCAAGCTCTCGATCAAAGCTTGCTTGTTCGGCAGTATTCAACTTCAGGTAAATATCAATGAATCCAGAGATTAGTTGCAATTGAGCCGGGTTTAGTCCCAAACTTGATAACAATTGCAAAGATACTAATTTGACGGTTGGACGCTCCTGAATATCCATTTGCATTTTGGACATCAAGGCACTGGCGATGGGATTGGGTTGATTGACAAAATCTCGCCAGTTCAGTCGATTTAACTGAATGACTCGATAGTTGAACTCCAGCACTCTCCAGCCGGGAAAATCAATGGTATAACTGGTGGGTTCGGGGCGATGAGGAGCATCAAAAGAAAAAATGACAACCGGATAAATCGGCAAGGCATATTTTTCGTGCAGCCGAGCGAAGTAACGAAACATTCGCTGGTTAAAATCTGCTTCTGAATAGGATTGGTGTTCGAGATGGATGATAAACAGCGAGTCCTGATTCTGGAATCGCCCTTGGACAACTAAATCAGCCTCGTAGCGCTCTCCAGCCGTAACATCAGTAAATATTTCCTGATTGAGGAAAATTAGGGAGTTCGGCTCTAGATAGGTGGCGACATCGGGTAAAAATAACGCCACAAACTCTGGAAAGAAGGTAGAGAGAAGTTCTTTGAATAAGCGATCGTGGTTAATCATCAGATGATTTTGCCATGAGTTTGCCTGTTCGTGAAGGATATTGGCTAAATTGTCAGGCCGGATATGGATTTTCAGGGAAGTCTTGAGTTATTGTGGTTTTGGAGAAACCCTCAACTCGGATAAATCCCCCCCAATCGAGTTATGCAAACAGCCGTACAACTGGACGAAAAGCTTTTAGAGCAACTTCTGCAAGACCATTTGCAGCTAGAATTGCCCGATTTATCTGCCTTAAATCTGCGGTGTGCCTATAAGGATGGTAAGCTGGTCATTTTAGTCCAGCACCCGATAGAGTCCATACCGGATAAGCAATCGGTGTTTAGTTTGCTGGAACGGGCAGTAAGAGCCGAAAATTTGAGTGCTGTTGCTCAGGCACAGATGTATCTCCGGGCAGAGGGAGAAAAACGACCCTACGCTACTCAAACATTTTCTTTGGATGTGCCAGTTGGGGAAGCAGCAGAAAAAAACTTTGGTTGGACAAAGTTTCCCCCGATGCCAGAAACGATTGGGGAAGAAATTACTGATGAGATTCCAGAGGTAATATCAGCAGAGGCAACTCCCGAAGAGAAACAGGAGGATGCCCCTGCCTTGCCTTGGCGGGCTTGGTTGCCAGCAGTTGTGGGCAGCATCAGTATTGTGGGGATATTGTGTTTGGGCAGTCTCTATGTGATGACAAGTCCTTGTACTTCAGGAACTTGTAAAGAAATTTCTAATGCCCAACAATTAAGCAAAAATTCAGCGCAAAATCTTCAACGCCCCAAATCTGGACAAGATATTTTAAAGGCTCGCCAGCAATTGCAAGAGGCCATTCAAAATTTACAAAGTATTCCTTTTTGGTCAAGTCAGCATCAAAATGCTCAACAGATGTTGAAGACTTATCAGGTGCAGGCGAATGCTCTCGAAGAAGTATTGAAGGGATTAGGGAAGGCAGAACAAGCTTCGCAAAAAAGCCAAAATCCCCCTCATTCGGAGGCAGAATGGCTAGAAATTCAAAAACTCTGGCAGGAAGCGATCGCCCAATTACAAAAAACTTCCCAAAGTAGTAGCGCCTATTCCCTATCTCAACAAAAGTTGAAGTTGTATAAAGGTTATTTGGCAGCGGTTAATCAGCGTCTAACTGAAGAACAGCAGGCCAAAAAACAGTTAGTCTCGGCGCAAAGTGCCGCAAAAATTGCTGAAACTCGCCAAGGCATTGCCCAATCTTTGGAAAGCTGGCAGTTGGTAGAAACGACTTGGGAAACAGCAATGAAAGAGTTGCAAAAGATTCGCCCAGGAACAACGGCTTATCAAGATGCTCAACAGTTAATTAATGCCTACAAACCAAAGTTGAATGAAGTGCGCGATCGCCAAGTTCAAGAAAAGTTTGCGGCAAACGCCTATAATCAAAGTTTGCAAATTGCCCAACAAGCCCAAAATTTTGGCACAAATAATCAATGGGGACAAGCAACTGGTAGTTGGCGCAATGCTTTAAGCTATCTCAAACAAGTTCCCAAAGGAACTTACTATTATGGGCAAGCCCAAAGTTTGGTTCCTTCTTATGCTGATGCCTTGAAACAGGCTGAAGGTAAGCTACAAATTTTCACTGCCTTGCAGCAAGCCAGTAAGGATTTAGATAAAGTTTGTGCAGGTACGCCCAAGGTTTGTAGTTACACCATTACTACCAGCGAAATTAAAGTTTATCTGACTACCGCTTACGCCCAAAAAATTAAGCAAACTGCGTTGGAAGCCCAAGGAAAAGGGGATTATAAGACTCAAGTTGGGGTTGTCAGTCATGTCTATTCTCTGGGAGAATCTTTTGGTGCAGTGAGCGATAATGCCCGAATTCGGATGGAGATCTATGGACCAGATGGGGTGTTACTGGAAACCCACGAACCGAAAATATAAAGTTCGTAGTTGGGCTTTAGCCCTAATCCGGAGGGGCTAAAGCCCAACTACAAACTTTTTAATAAGGTATGGATAAACTTGAAGATCGATCGCCAGTGCTAAAATATGCTCATCACTGGATAGAAATTAAGTGAAGTAGCACATCGTTCAAACTGAGGAGTCATCAAAATTATAATTATGTGGCAAAGTTCAATTACAGCTTATCTGCATTACTTAGGCTTCATGCTGAGTTTTGCTGCCCTCACCGTAGAGGTTTTCAATTTAAAAACTGAAATGACTCTGAATGAAACTAAAAAAGTGATATTTGCCGATCTCACCTATGGATTAGCAGCGATCGCTATTCTAGTTACAGGAATTTTGCGAGTTCTTTACTTTGGCAAGGGGACTGACTACTATCTCTATAATCCATTTTTCCATGCCAAAATGGGTGTTTTTATCCTACTGAGTTTATTATCACTTTATCCTACATACACTTTTTTGACCTGGATTAAAGATTTTCGCAACGGCAAGCCACCCACCCTGGAGGTTGCTAAAATCAACAGACTATCCTGGTTGATTAAAGGCGAATTAGTGGCTTTTATTTTGCTGCCGTTACTAGCAGCAATTATGGCAAGAATGAATAGTTGGAGTTAATCAAGCGGGTAGAGTAATTTTCCCCAAATTCCCAACCCAATCCATAGCTAAGTTTTTGCTCACCTATTTCCTAACTTTATGATCCAACAACTATCTCCCCAAATTACCCCAGAAATTATCTACCCCGATAGCGATGGAGAACCAATGGCAGATAATACCGAACAGTTTAAATGGATTGTTTTGATTAAAGAAAACTTAGAAATTTGGTTTGCTACTGATGTGAATGTATTCGTAGCCGGAAATTTACTTTGGTATCCAGTCAAAGGCAATGAAAAACTGCGGCAAGCTCCAGATATCATGGTAGTCTTGGGAAGACCAAAAGGCAAACGGGGTTCTTACCAGCAATGGCAAGAGGAGAATGTAATTCCCCAAGTAGTGTTTGAAATTCTCTCTCCGGGGAATCGCTCCAAACAAATGTTTGAAAAACTGTTGTTTTATCAACGCTATGGAGTACAAGAATATTATATTTACGATCCGGAGAGGAATGAATTAACAGGGTTTGTCCGTTCTGAAGATTGGTTAGAACCAATTGAAAAAATCAATGGCTGGAGCAGTCCGCTATTACAAATCCGCTTTGAACTGATAGAAAACAACTTGGAAATTTATCGTCCTGATGGGCGACGATTTCTGAGTCCAGTCGAACTAGAGCAACGAGCGGAAGAAGAACATCAACGAGCAGAAGAAGCGATCGCACAACTAGCAAAAGAACAACAACTTTATCAAGACTTACTAGCTAAATTACGAGATCGCGGTATCGATCCCGAACAGCTATAGTCCATCTCACCATCGACTCAGGGGATTGATATTCTGTGCCGCTGCATCAATGGTTCGCTCAATTCTTTTCAACCTGGTTTCTGGACGTTTGGCGCTATCAATCCAATATAAAATATTTTTCTTGGCTGAATTACTAAAGGCGGCAAAATTAGCTTTAGCAATTTGGTTAACTTCTAGAGCTTGCTGCAAATCTCTGGGAATTGTCAAGGCTTCAATGGCATCCAAGGAGTTCCAAGAACCATTTTCTTGGGCAATTTGAATTTTTGCTAGTCCTGCCTTAGTCATCAATCCTGCGGCAATTAATTCCTCAATATATTGCTTATTTAATTTTGACCAGACGCTTTTGGGTTTGCGGGGAGTAAAAATCTGTTGATAGCTTTCTGCATCTAGGGATTTTACTTTACTATCAATCCAACCAAAACATAAGGCTTCTTTAACTGCTTCGCTGTAACGAACGCTCGGTTTGCCGCTTTTGACTTTATAATAAATTAACCATATCCCCGGTAAGGTATGATGGTTCTTTTCTAGCCATTCTCGCCATGTTTGGCGATCGCACGCATAAAAAGTTTCTAATTGGTCATCAAACTTCGACATCAGCAAAATTGGTAAACAGAATCAGTTTTTAAAAACCAATGGGTCTAGTTTTTGCCCTCACTAACAATTACCTATTGTTTGCCAGAGCGAAAACTAGACCCACTTAGAAACTAGCCCCTAATCTTTAGGATTAGCGGCGGCGATTGGGTACTAAACTTAGATAGTCTAAGTCAAAAGAAGAAACATTTTGAGCATAGTTGCCTTGGGGCGCGATCGCTGCTGCCAATTCCAAGAATTTGCCAGGATCGCCTTCTTGCAAGCGCCGAGTTTTGGCCTTGGAAGAGTAGAAATTCTGAACGGTAAACTGCCAATCGGTTTTGACAGTTCCCACCGATTCTTGGTAATCTTCACCGTAACGAGGAGTCACCAAGTTAAAGGGACGGCCTTCCATCCGCTTCCGTTGGTAAGGTACGGTGTAATCGCCAAAGCTTTGGGTATATTCATCGCTATCAATCACGGCATCCACAAAGCCGTAGAAACCAGCCGTACCAATCTTGATCGACCAGGCAATCTTTTCATCCTCATTATAAGCAGCGCGGCCTAACAAGCGCTTGAGCGTAATGTCTACCAAGCGATAGTTATTATTAGCAGCCACCACTAAACGATAGAAAGGCTCTGATTTTGCTAATCCCCGGATGAAATCGCGGACAGTAATTGATTTATTGGCAAACCGAGTTTCTAAAGTCACCTGACGGTTAGATTTGAGAATTTCGTGTTCGCTGTAAACTTGGCGATAGGCAGCCCAAATCAATTGCTTGATTTCACCAGGAGAACTATAGTCTTCGATGCGATAGATATAGGGGGTATCTTCATTGAGATCGGAACTTCCAAAACTAGCCACCCGATTGTTTTGCGTACTAGGTTTGTAATCGAGCAAAGACAGTGCCATGCCAAAAATCTCCTTAATTATGTTATTGTTCCCTGATTCAGGATCGCGAGGGGGATCGGAGTTAAAACTTGAAAAAAACTGATTCCCTTCGTTAATTATCATCTGTCGTTGCGACAGAAATTTACCAAATTGCGATCTAGTTATTCGTCGGTAGATAGCGGTAAGGTAAGGCTACTTTCGTCCGAGTCACCGTTGCAGGGATGGTAGCATCTTGGCGAGTAGTGTCTACCAAGGGGTTGTTGGCGATTTGGGAAGTAACGGTGGCAATTGTCCGCTGATAATTCCGTTCCGTCGGCAGAATGCTTTGCGCCATGCTGAGGAAATTCGCTGGAATCCCTTCTCGAATCACTTCTTTCCGCACTGCGCCCTCATAATAGGTGCGGACAGGTGAAGAAATGCCTTCTTTGATGCCTTGTTCGCGAATCCGCCAATAGAGGCCGTAGCGGGGGTTAACTAGGTTAAAGGGACGCTCGTTGAAGCGGCGGCGCTGATAAGGTACAATGTCATCGCCAAAGTTGGCGATGTATTCGGGACTATCGACAATGGCATCAATAAATCCGGGTAAGCCGCGATTGACGATGACAATTGACCAAGCAATTTGTTCTTCTTGGTTATAGGTAGCCCGACCTAAAAACCGCTTGAAGGTAATATCAACTAGGCGATAGTTGGAGTTGGTATCAAAAACTAACTTGCGGTAAACTTCAGATTTTCCTAAAGCGCGGATAAAATCTTGCACGCTGATCGCCCGATTGCGAAGTTGGGATTCTAAGGCAATTTGACGGTAGCTGGCTAAAACCAAATGTTCGCTGAAGATTTGCCGATAGGCTGCCCAGATTAAGTTAGAAACGTCTTCATCGGTGGTGGCTTCGACTAACCGATAAGCCTGGGGAGTGTCTTCGTTAGGAACTTCATAACCTGCAACGCGCTGGTTTTGGGTTTGGGGTTTAACGTCTAGGAGTGGCAGGGACATTTTTTAAGTAGTAGTTGTTTAGTTGTTATGTTGATTTAGTTGAAGGCCATTTGGCAAGCTAGTTGCACTCTGGCAAGAACGGCGGGGTCGGTTTCGGACTGAACCATTTGTTGCAAGTGGCTCAGGATTTGCGGCCTAATTTCTGGTTGCGCTCCCAAGGCTTGCAGGCCGACGATGGCAGCATAGCGAATTGACCAGTCGGGGTCTTGGGCAATTTTCTGCAACGCTCTGGCAGCTTGGGCTTGAGCGGCAGAAATTTGTTCGACAGGCAGTTGTTGCCAGTGCAGCTTACCTAGTCCTTTGGCAGCGGCGCGGCGGACGCTGGGGGCAAAGTCGTTTTCGGCAGCTTGCAGGAGGCGATCGAGGGCGCGGGGATCGGCGATCGCGGCTAGGGCGCGAAGGTTGTAGGCACGCGCTCCGTAATTATACCCATCAATGTTTTCCAGCAGGGGTACTACTGCTGTTGTTCCCATAGCGATTAGTCCGTTCATGGCGATCGCGGCTGCCCCTGGGTTGTTATATCCCAAGGCGGCAATCAGAGTGGCGATCCCAGCTTCTAAACGGGCATCGGCGAGGGCGCGGACGGCGCTAATTAGGCGTTCGGGAGCATCGGCTTGGGTGACGGCCTGAATTAATTTTTGGGTGTGGGTAGTGTCGATACTCAAAACTCAAATCTTATAAAAGGGTATCCATCAGTTCCATGACTTGCATCGCATCGGCGGACAGTTCCTGATTGGGATGGAGTTGGTGTTGCAGTATCCCTTTGAGGGAAAACAACTTGAAGCTATTTTCCACTGTCGCATGGGCGATCGCATGGGCAGCGGGCAAATAACCAATTGCCCCCAAATCAGAAAGCGCTCCCCGGCGCAGGTTAACATCTGGGCTGGCTAGCGCTTCAACGAGCAACTGGGCATAAATTGGGTCTTGCACCAGTTGGTACATGGCTCTGGCGGCGGCATATTTCACCCGTTCAACGTTGTGAGTCAAGAAGGGCTGAATTAAGTCTACCGCTGCCCGGGCTTGTAGCGCTCCCAGGGCTTCGATAATCGCTTCGCAGGGTTGCACTAGGTGGGGTCGTCCGAAAACTCGCTCGCCTGCTGTTAATCCCCCAGCTATCAGGCTCATTAATACCGGAATGGCGGCGGGATCGCCTAACATTCCTAGGGACTGAGCCGCCGCTTCCCGAACGTAAAAATCCGGGCAATCTAGGCATTTAATTAGTTGGGGGACGGCGCGGCGATCGCCTAATTTTCCTAGGGCGCGAGCGGCATTTCGCCGGAGGGGATATCCTCCCAGTTCTGTCCGGTCAGATTCATCTTCCAAGGCTAAAATCAGGGCATCAATAGCCGCTGGTTCCCGCACCTGAAATTTCCCCAACCACCAAGCGGCATAGTAGCGCAGACTTAAATCTTCGTGCTGCAAATTGGCGATCGCGCCTGCAACTGTCAGCGCCGCCACTTCACCATCAGGGGACTGAATAGATTCCTGCATAAGATTCAGTTTGGTCGGTATCAGAGCAATGGCTTTTGACTAATATCAAAACTTACTGCTCTCTCAGCATCCTGAGCTTAACCTTGGGTCAATGGTTTCAGGCTGACAATTTTGCCACCCAAGCGGGTAATGCGCTGCATTTCTTCGTTCAAGCGGCTGTATGGCACGTTAATAACGATGCTGCCACTCTGACGGATTTGATAGCTATTTTTATCGCTTTCGTCATTTTGGCGCAAGCCTACTACTTCGTATTGAAATACTCGGCTGTTAGCACCGCTGGTTGTTTGTCCGTACATAGCTGTTTTACCTTCTAATTGGGGAATCGGGGATTGGGAATGGGGAATAAAAAATCGGGTGATGGCAACTTTTCCTTTTTTTCCCCATTCCCTTTAGCCTAAGCTGGCTTGACGCTGACAATTTTGCCGCCAGTGCGGTGAATTTGTTGCATCTTGCTTAATAGCTGTTCGTAGGGAATCAGGTAAGCAGTGCTGCTGCGGCGCAAACCGGGATAACCGGGTTGGCGAATGCCTGCTACTTCGAGGCGGTAAATTCTGCCGCTTTCGCCGTAGGAACCACCCAAACAGCTGTTGGGGGCTACATCGCTGGAACCGCGATAGTAAGACCAGCCGCCATCGTTACCCGAAGGTTGGACAATGGTGGAAGCTTTATTTTGCGCTAGTTCGACAGCTAGACGAGAGTTGCTGCCTTCGGCTTGAGAGCGATCGCTGTTGGCATAGCCCCGGTACAACCGGAAGAGCCGACTAAACCCAACGCTTCTGGCTCCGGGTTCAAAATCAAATCCCCGATAGTAGGGAACTACATTGTCGCCAAAGTGAGTTTGATACTCTTCAGAGTCGATATAAGAATCGATATCTGCTTCGTACCCTTGGGTTTCGTACAAATCTAGATGATAAATCACCTCAGATTCTTCGTAGGGGGCGCGGCCTAAGAGGTGTTTATAATTCAACTCAATTAGGCGGGTTTGGAAACTGCTGTAGAAAAACTTGGTTTTGTACAGTTCCGATTTGGCGACGGCCCGAACGAATTCGCGGACGGTAATGTTGCGATCGCGGAGAAGCGATTCTGCACTCACTAGGCGTTCTGAAGCCATTAAATAGTCGTTGCCTAATACCTGCCGATAAACGGCGCGGATGACGGCATCAACATCTTGTCTGCTAGCAGTGGGGCGCAGTTCTATCCGCGCCGCCCCACTAAATGCTTCAGTCCCTAGTCTGGAAGCTGCTGCTGTAATTGCCAAGGATTTTCCCCCAATGTCACAATCAGGATTTAAAAGAGTTTTCTGCTGATATAGATACGACAAAGCCCGGAGGGATAAACACTTGCGAGCTTCAATGCCCAGCAACTGCCTACCTCTCCGGGCTAAATGCTTTCAACTAGCTCAGAGCGTTGATTGCATAGTCGATGTAGGAGTTGGCTTCAACAGCAACTTGTCCAGATTGACCGTGGTTGGCTTTGATCCATTTCAGCGCTTCGATGTACCAGCTGGGAGCTAGGTCGAAGGTGCTGTTGATTTCGCTCAAACCAGCAATCAGGAACTCATCCAAAGGACCTGTGCCACCAGCTACTAGGCTGTAGCTGATAATCCGCACATAGTAGCCGATGTCGCGGGCGCACTTGGCTTTGCCTTCTGGGGTAGAAGCAAAGTTAGAGCCAGCTTGTTGGGTGGTGTAAGGGAATTTTGCGTAAACAGCGTTGGCTGCACCTTCCACCAGCTTGGCGGCGTTGTCTGTCAAAGCGCGAGCAGCTTGTAGAGCAACTTCTGCGCGCTCGTAGCTACCGTACACTTGGTGTAATTCGGCGGTGCTTAGAAAACGGCCTTGGGTATCGGCGGCGGCGATCGCTTCGGTAATCGGGGTCTTCATTGTTGCGTTATCTCCCTAACACTTTTGAGCTTCGAGTTTTTCAGTTCAGCGTTTTTAAAGTTACAAGCGGATGCTTGGTTTTAAATTAGGCAACAGCGGCGGCGGCGCGGTCGAAGTAGCCAGCTAATTCAGAGATTAGTGCGCTGCAATCACCTTTGGTGATGCCGTTGGGGTCGTTAGCAACTCCGATAGCAGCTTCTTTCATCTTGCCAATAGCAACTGCTACGGAACCACCAGGTACACCTAGAGCTTGGTAGGTTTCGCGCAAGCCATTCAAGCAGCGGTCATCTAGGACGCTGGAATCACCGGCTAGGGCTGCGTAGGTGACATAGCGCAGAACGATTTCTAGGTCGCGCAAGCAAGCAGCGGCGCGACGGTTGGTGTAGGCATTACCACCAGGGGCAATCAACTGAGGCTGTTCTGCCCACAGAGAACGAGCAGCGCTGGCAACGATACCGGAAGCACCAGCAGTGATGCGGTTAACTACATCTAAGCGCTTGTTGCCTTCTTTAGCTAGAGCGGCGAGAGCATCAAACTGAGCGCTGCTAAGGAATTCACCCTTGGCATCAGCCTGAGAAACAACCTTGGCGAATGCGTCTAATACCATGAACTCAATCTCCTAATGAATTTGGTTGAGTGGAGTTTCGACAAAGAACAGATTTTGTTATAGAACGCGCTTTCAATGCTCTCGATCCATTCTGCCTGAAGTATCTAAACTCCAAGTGACAGAAAGGAAAACAGAATTATGAGAAAACTCCATCTGGATTATGAGAGACTTGAAAACTTGCTCAATCCGCGATTCGTTTAACTTTGGTCTGTCATCGATCGCTTCCAGGTTTTTTTATACAACGCCATTGGTGCTTTATTGTCTTAAGATTTATTACAGAAAGTTAAGCGGGGTTTGTAAAGGTTCAACTCTTTTAACCGTAAGGGCTTTGAGCCTCTAAGCGCAAAATATTTCGTTACATTTAGTATAAGCATTTATACGCATGAAGGCAGTCAATCGTCTGACAGCTTTGGCAACTTCAATCGCTACAATTCCTTCCAGGCAAGGCTTACAGGCACACAAACTTTCTGTATCATTCATCACATTATGTATATCTTTGTAAAGAATCCGGGGATAATAATTTTGGATTTTGGGCAGAAATTCTTTTTCGTAACACTTCCAAGAGGGTCATAAATGCCGGGGGAGGGGATGCGATCGCCTGAATTAATTCTCCAGTGATGGGATGTTGGAGGCTTAATCGCCAAGCGTGGAGGGCTTGTCCTGCCAAGTTTACCCCTAGGGAATGACCGGAACCATAAACGGGGTCGCCAATAATCGGATGACCGATAAAGGCGCTGTGGACGCGAATTTGATGGGTGCGACCTGTTTCTAGTTGGAAGTGCATCAAGCTGTAGTTCCCCAAGCGTTCCTGAACTTGCCAGCGGGTAATGGAAGCCCTTCCGCCCTGTTCTTCCGAAACTACTGCCATTTTTTTGCGGTCAACTAAATGGCGACCGATGGGTTGGTCAATTCTGCCGCTGCTGGTGGCGGGAGAACCATAAACTAAGCCGAGATATTCCCTTTGAGCAGTTTTGGCTTTTAACTGGGCTTGCAGATGTTGGTGCGCTTGGTCAGTTTTGGCAATAGCGATCGCGCCACTGGTATTTTTATCTAGACGGTGGACAATCCCCGGACGCTGCACGCCGCCGATACCTGCCAAGTTGGGGCAGTGGGCGAGCAGCGCATTAACGAGAGTGCCATCCCAATGTCCGGCGGCGGGATGGACGACTAAACCGACGGGTTTGTTAACAATAATTAATGAATCATCTTCATAGAGAATTTCTAAAGGGATATTTTCAGCTTTGATATCTAGGGGGAGAACTTCGGGAAGATTAATTTGCAAGCGATCGCCTATTTTGACCGCAATTTTTTTAGAAGTGCAAACTTGCTGATTGACCTGGACGTGGCCTTCGGCAATTAATTTTTGCAACCGAGAACGAGAAATATCTGGCAAGCGATCGCTTAACCACTTGTCTAGGCGATCGCTGCTGTGGGCGGTTACTTCTAAATTGATTTCGGTTGTCATTTTGACTAGCTTGAGATAAAATATTTTTGTTGGTTATTTTATTATATCTTAAAATCATGCTGGAAATCCAACCAGATTGGCAAAAATACGAAAATTACACTGTTACTATTCTTAATGATAAAATCTTAAGAAAATATATTAGCGATTGTTTTAAGCTACACAATTTTGAAGTACATCCAAAAGAAAAGCTTCTGGGTGAAAAAACAAAAACAAGTTGGGAAATAGATGCTCTCGGCTATGACGAAAACAGAAATTTAGTTCTGATTGAATGCAAATATTATTCCTCTGCCAGAGTAGACCAAAATACTCTGGCTGCATTTGCTTATATTATCAAAGATACAGGTGCATATCGTGGGATAGTTGTCACAACTTTGGGTCTTCAGGAAGGTGCTAAAAAAATAGCAGAAACTGAGGGCATAGAACTAATTGAATTGGCCTATAATTCTACAGACAAAAATTTCTATATTCGCTTTAGTAGTTGCAAGAAAAAGGAATGTAGTGCTGTTGGTTTATTCACTGATAATTTGCCAGGTGCAATAAGTGCCATACACGGAGCATCAATATCAACACAATACGACCTGGAATAACTGTAGCCTGTTGCAAACAAGGTGAAGTATTACTTACTATCGTTATTGCCAACCAGTTTTCTCCAAAATTTTCAGGTCTTCTTGAAATTCCGCTACATCGTAGTGAACGCAAATTGCTCGATCTGCTAACAGCTTTTGAAATTCCATCCGATGCAGCCCCACCAATTCGCTAGCTTTTCCCAAACTAATTTTATTTTGGCAGAAAAGCATTACTACAATTTCCAATAATAATTCGCCTTCCGACAAATCACTAGCTCTCAAGATTTCATCTGAAATTACCAAACTCATGGTTATTCCTCTAAATTTTAACTCTGCTGCTTAGATAGATAGTAGCATTTGCCTGCCTGGAATGGCTATCTTCACCGCGCTCTGTTACTTCTAAGTTAATTTCGGTTGTCATTTTGACTAAATTGAGATAAAATATTTTTGTTGGTAGTGACGAAAAAAAGATTGGAATTGAAAATAGGGGAAAGTGATGTCAACAGTCTACCGTTTAAAAGCCAGCGAACTAGATGGTAATTTTCTAGAACAAATCAAAGCAACTTTTGGAGATAAAGAAATCGAAATAATTGTTTCTGAATTTGATGAAACTGAATATCTTTTTAAATCAGAAGCCAACAAAAACAAACTTTTGAGAGCAGTCGAGAATCTTAAAAATGGTAAAAGTTTAGTTGAAGTTAACTTACAGGATTTGTAATGAGCAGAAGAATCGCCTTTGAATCCTCTGCGTTTGCAGATTTTAGTGAATGGGCAAAATTGGACAAGAAAATTCATCGCAAAATTGTTGAATTAATTAAAGATATAGACCGCTCTCCATTTGAGGGATTGGGTAAACCTGAACCTCTAAAATACGAGTTAAGTGGTTTTTGGTCAAGGCGGATTGATAATGAAGATCGTTTAATTTACCAAGTTTCCGATGAAGAAATTGTGATTGTGGCTTGTAAATATCATTATTCTGAATAGATTTTATAACTTATTTCGTGCATTTGCGATCGCAGTGGGGAATATCACTGCTCCCCCGAAAGGAACTTTAGATCCAGAAATTTTAATATTGAGCAGTTGATTTTAATTGCTGAAGGTTCATTTGATGATGAGTATCAAGATAGAATAGAATTTCTACCGCTCTTTTGACAAATTGAGATATTAGGCGGAATTTGTTCTCTAGCTTGTCGATTAAAAACTTTTATATTATGAGGTTCAGAAAAATTCAGGACTTACGCAGTCACTATAGATATAGATAGATTTGATGGTGCGTTACGCTGCGCTAACACACCCTACTGATAGAGGTGTTGCGTAAGTCCTGTCTAAGTTATTGCCGGATTAATGACGAGACAGTATCAAATTTATGAATATTTAGTTTTTATATCATTTTCTTATATTAGTTTGTTTTATGGGAAATTTTGCCCTTTGTGAAGCGATCGATCTACTAGCAGGAGCAGTTGCTCACTATTCTTAAACTATCAAAAGTATTAGTTTTCTTTTGATTAAGGCGCTAATTTGTAGTGAAAATAGCATTTTTAGAGACTTGACAACAGCCAAGTGTTATCCTGAAGTGATAGATTCAGTTAAGTTTTCCTAATAACTGGTTAGTCATTAACAATAAATTATTACGTCTTAAGACAGAGTTGCGTTTAAAAGTTGGAATGGATAGAATATAAAAATATTGAATCTCGGCTTGATCCTATGAATGACAAACAAGATAAATTAACCGCTCAAGAGTTACGCGCCTCTCAGCAGCAAATCCAACTGCTGGAAATGCTGAGAAAATTCAATAAAAATGGCAACCAATCTGAAAATATTTTGTCCCAGAAAATTAACAAAGTAGAGTATTGGCAGCGCCTTAGCAATGCCAGCCAAGCTAGATTGCCGCTGACGGAAAATGCTGAAAGCAATGCTGACAAGCAGGTTGACACCCCCTCCTCCATCCAACCGCCCCTAGGAGAGTGTTAAAAAAGGTTCCCTAAAGGTGCAAAGTGCTAATTTGCCAGAGAAGTCTATTTTAGGATAGATGGGTAGACTCGTTTGTTAAGTGTTTCAAGTCTCCCGGTTTTTGGCAGTAGGCGATCGCTTATGCGGTACTTTAGGATAATAGCCCGAAAATTTTGCCTAGAGCGTGGCGATCGCTGGGAGCATCTCTTGTATTGGGCAAATATATCCAAATAGCCTCGCCAAGCTAGATACAAGCGATGAAACTGGACACTTTTTTATCGGTACAGATCTTGTAGATATAGATCTATGAACTTGAATTGGGCAACTATTCCATTAACCAACTGCATAGTTGTCCAATAGTAAGATTAAATGATTCAGCAAAGGATGGTACAGGTAGGCGATCGCCCTCTTCTTCAAAGACTGCCAGAGTGCGATCGCTAAAATAAACAAATACCAGTTTTTCTTCAGGATCGATTAACCAACCCATCTGAGTACCGTGGGCAAGACAATGGAGAATTTTGCGAACCACTTTAGTTTGGCTTTGATTGGGGGAGAGAATTTCAATTGTCCAATCAGGAGCAGTGGTAAAGGTATTAGACACTTCTCCATTTTCATCCCGGGGAATTCTCCCCCAAATAAAGACTGCCACATCAGGAACAATTGATTTTCCGCCAAAGGTGCAACGTAATTCCGAATAGGCGCGAGCAATATGTTCGGGTTTCAGAACTAGGTTGATGCTAGCCCCAAGGTCAAGCTGAACTGTGCTATGTTTTCCTTGGGGGATATGCTTCTGAATAATTTGCCCATCAATAAATTCACTGGCGGGTTTAGTTTCCGGCAGTTGCAGAAATTCTTCAATGGTTAAGGGTTTAGTGACAGTTTGAACCATTTCACCCCTACTGAAAATCAATATCTATATCTAGTAGGGTGCGTTAGCGATAGCGTAACGCACCGCAAACCAAGGAGATCCTGTCAATCCTGAAAATCATTAGACTGAAGTCGGTACAGAAGTGGTAGCCGCTAATTCCGCTAATCGCTCCTGTTGATCCTGGGAAATACAAGATTGAATTAGTGTTTCAATATCCCCTTCCAAAACCGGATTCAGACTATAATTCTGTCCTAGACGGTGGTCAGTCACTCGGTTATCTTTATAGTTGTAGGTACGAATCTTTTCCGAACGAGAACCAGTCCCTACCTGCGATCGCCGCATAGAAGTTACCTCTTCTTGTTGTTCCCGCAACTTCATTTCATAGAGTTTAGCTCGCAAAATCTGCATAGCGCGCTCTTTGTTTTGTAGCTGCGATCGCTCCTCAGTACAAAAGATCCGAATTCCCGTCGGTTTGTGGATCAAATCCGCCGCCGTTTCCACCTTGTTAACGTTTTGTCCCCCAGCCCCACCAGAACGGGCTGTAGTTAGGATAATATCCTTGGGGTCAATGTGGATTTCCACCTCATCCACTTCCGGCATAATTGCCACCGTTGCCGTCGAGGTATGGACTCTCCCCCCCGCCTCCGTTACCGGAACTCGCTGCACCCGATGAACTCCCGCCTCAAATTTCAGCTTGCTATAAACGCTATCCCCTTGAATTTCCAGAATAGCCTCTTTAAAGCCCCCCATATCTGCCAGGGATTCGCTGATTAGTTTGACGCGCCAATGTTGGGTTTCTGCATAGCGGGAATACATCCGCACCAAATCCCCCGCCCAAATGCTGGCTTCGTCGCCGCCCGTGCCAGCCCGAATTTCCAGCATAATGTTCTTATCGTCGTTGGGATCGCGGGGCAGCAGCAGAATTTTCAGGCGAGTCTCTAATTCCTGAATTTGCCCTTCCAATTCCGCCACTTCCAGGGCTGCCATTTCGTGCATTTCCGGATCGCTACTGGCTTCCTTCAGTACCTGCCGCGCTCCGATTAAATCCTCTTGAGCCTTCTTCCAAATATCAAAAGTGTTTACCACATCCTCCAAAGAAGAACGAGCCTTGGCTATCCGCTGCATTTCATTCGGATCTTTAGTAATATCCGGATCGGCTAGACGGCGAGTCAACTCATAGAAGGTTTGCTCAACGGATTTTAATTTCTCCAGTAGGTAAGTTTCAGCCACGATCGCGATCGCTCCTTAAAAAAATAGTAGGTTGGCTCATGCTCAAATTCCGACAGCATCGGAACTCAGTTACTAGTTGGTTTACTAGCCAGCCACCTTGCTACTTTTTCTTTTTAGTTCCAGTGGTTCTCTTCGGAGCCGCCGAACCAGTTTCCACTGGAGTTTCTTCTCCACCTTCCAGCATCCCATATTTCCGCAAGAACCGTTCCACCCGGCCTTCGGTGTCAATAATTTTTTGAGTCCCAGTAAAAAATGGGTGATTGCCAGACCACACATCCACGTGCAGTTCTGGGACAGTGGAACCCACGGTCATTACTACTTCACCATTGCAGTAAACCTTTGCTTCTGGATACCATGTTGGGTGAATACCTGGTTTAGCCACGATCGCCTTCTCCTTAAAAATCAAAATCTTAAACGTTTGTTGTAGTTGTTAGATTAAACCTTGCCTAACAACTATTCTAGCGCCTACCACCTCTGGGTGGCAATTCAAAATTCAAAATTATCAATTCAAAAATTTTTGAATTCTGAATTTTGAATTTTGAATTGATGTAATCCTAACGTTTCGAGTATTGTGGAGCCTTCCGAGCTTTATGCAAGCCGTATTTCTTCCGTTCCTTGGCTCTGGGATCGCGAGTTAAATAACCTTCAGTTTTCAGTGGCTTGCGGTTATCAGGATCTAGCTGACATAAGGCTCTGGCTACGCCCAACTTCACCGAATCAGATTGTCCAGTTAGGCCGCCACCTTCAGCTTTGACCAGAATATCGTACTGATTTTCTAATCCCAAAGTTTCCAGAGGAGCTTTGGCAGCCGAAATATAATTCTGGTTGAATTGGAAATACAAGTCCCCAGGATGTCCATTAACTACGAATTTCCCATCCCCTGGCACTAAACGTACTCTAGCAACGGCAGATTTCCGCCGACCAGTACCCCAATAAACGGCTTTTCCGCTTTGTTGTTCTAAGGCTTGCATTAATTATTTCCTCCAGGAATAGTCACGAGTTTCAATTCTTCAGGTTGTTGAGATTGATGGGGATGGCTGGGTCCAGCATAAACTTTCAGCTTGGTAAATAGGTGACGACCCAAAGTATTTTTGGGCAGCATCCCGGTGACAGCTTTTTCAATAATTCTTTCAGGCAACCGGGCTTGCAATTGGGTAAAGGTTTCGATCTTTTTACCGCCGGGACGACCAGAATGGCGCATATAAATCTTTTGGCTGCGCTTTTTGCCCGTGACTGCAATTTTTTCCGCATTAACCACAATTACAAAGTCACCAGTATCCATGTGGGGGGTATAGGTGGCTTTATTTTTGCCTCGGAGAATCCGAGCAATTTCGCTGGCTAATCTTCCTAAACGCTGGTCGGCGGCATCAATCAGATACCACTTTTGGTTTAAGGTGTCTTTGGTAGGCAGAGGAGTTTTGTTCATTGCTAGATATCAATTCAAAATTCAAAATTATCAACTTTACTGTTCCCTATTCCCTATTCCCTATTCCCTATTCCCTGTTCCCTGTTCCCTGTTCCCTGTTCCCTATTCCCTATCCCCTCTCTACCACAAGAATTGTTTCGGTTGGGTATCGAACCAAACTTCGGGAGGAAAGGGAAAATCTGGATAGCCCACGCGCAGCAAACAGAGTCCTTTGGCTGGCGCGGCATACTTTACTTGCTCTCGAAGTTCTTGCTTCCAGATTTCCGTAAAGTTCTCCAGCGATCGCATTCCCGTCCCCACCTGAACTAGCATCCCCACTAGCAGGCGCACCATACCGTACAAAAACCCGTTGGCCTGGATTTCAATATAAATAAACGGTCCTTGGCGCTGGCACTCTGCCGCTTGGACATCTACCCAGGAATGCGTCCGCGAGGATTTAGCGCGATGAAAAGCTGCTAGATGGTGATGTCCAATCAGAGGTTCCAGAGCTTTTTGGATTAGTGACTCATTTAGGGGCGCATGATAATAATGCCAACTAAAGGGCTTAACAAACAAGTTGGGGCGCTGTTCCGAATACAAGGTATAGCGGTAGCGCCGCCAACTAGCCGAGAAGCGAGCGTGCCAGCGACGATCTACTTGCGCCGATGCCCGAATTAAAATGTCTTCTGGCAATTGGCTGTTGAGAATCGTTGCCCACTTTTCGGCGGGAATGGGACTAGCAACATCAAAATGGGCAACTTGGGCAGCGGCATGAACTCCGCTATCGGTGCGCCCTGCTCCGGTAACGGTAACTGGTTGCCCCAATTGTCTTGCCAAGACAGTTTCAATTTCCGCTTGGACTGTCCGCCCCCTAGCTTGGCGCTGCCACCCATAAAAGTTGGTGCCGAGGTATTGGATTACCAGAGCAACCCGCTGGGTTTCGGCGATCGCCATTGCCCCTTAAACTAGCTCCAGGACTGCCATTTCAGAATTATCACCCCGACGGCGGATTGTCCGGGCAATCCGAGTATAGCCGCCATTGCGATCGCCATAGCGTTCTTTGGCTTGGTCAAATAAGGCGCGGACGAGTTTTTCATCGTAGATATACCCCAGCGCCTGACGGCGAGCCGACAAAGAGCCATCTTTGGCTAGGGTAATCATTTTTTCGACTTGCGATCGCACGGCTTTGGCTCGTACCTTAGTAGTAGTAATCCGTCCGTGGCGAATTACTTCCGTGGTTAGGGATCTCAGGAGCGCTCGGCGTTGGTCTGCCGGCAGACTTAGTTGATGAACGCGACAGCGGTGACGCATAATAATCTAGTAGGTGTAGTTAGTAGACCAGAATCCGCAGGTCATAGGCAACAGAAATTTCCCCTTCCCTATGACTTACCGTTTCAAGTGGGTTTGGGTGACTTTTCGTGGGGTAGGGTAATCCCCAACCGCCGCTGCAAAGCTTCAATTACTTCCTCAGCGGATTTCTGCCCAAAGTTTTTAATCTCTAGCAGGTCTTCCTGGGTATAATCCAACAGATCTGCCACCGAGTTGATCTGCGCCCGCTTCAGACAGTTATAAGCCCTGACAGACAGTTGCAGTTCTTCAATGGGAATTTGACTGGTGGGGTCTTCATCATCTGGATAGTCATCTTTCAATGCTTCCAGCGTAATATCCTTCAAGGGACTAAATAAATCCACCAGTAAATGTGCGGCTTGGGATAAAGCCTCTTGGGGACTGATGCTACCGTTTGTCCAAACTTCCAGAATTAGTCTGTCCCGTTCTACAGACCCATCAATTCGGGCATCTTCAACGCTGTAATTTACCTTATATACGGGCATAAATACAGCATCGATTTGCAGGAAGTCCAAAGCCGCCGATTCTTCCCGGCTTTTGTCCACCGAACGATAGCCCTTGCCTTTTTCAATCCGGAATTCCATCTCCAATCTGGCTCCCTCAGCTAAGGTAGCCACATATTGATTGGGATTCACCGCCTCTACTTCCGAAGGCAGGTCAAATCGCTCGGCGGTGGCGATTCCCGGCCCTTGAAGTAACAGCCGCCCAATTTGGGGTTGGGAAGTATAGCTTTTGAGGACGATTTCCTTCATATTTAAAAGGATTTCTAATACGTCCTCCCGCACCCCCGGAATTGTGGCAAACTCGTGGTTAACCCCAGCAATCCGGACTGATGTCACGGCTGCCCCTTCCAGGTTCGATAGCAGAACTCGTCTGAGGGCGTTGCCCACAGTTGTCCCTTGACCGCGTTCCAGAGGCTCTAGGACAAATTTGCTATATTGACTTTGATTCTTTTCAACTTTGGACTCTAAGCATTCAATCTGAAACTGCGCCACGGAGTGACCTCCCTTCTTCATAAGACCCCTAGAAAGCATTTCCCGGCTTTCCATCGTTGCTCTTGACAAATTTTTCCCTTTGACGATGCCAATTTCAATTTCCCATGCTGAGAATTTTCGGCAGACCTAGATCTACATCGTTGGGAGCCAAAGAGCGCTGACACTCCTGGTCTAGCAACGGCATGGTGCTAGACTCGACGACGTTTGGGCGGACGGCAGCCGTTATGGGGAATGGGGGTCACATCCCGAATCAGGGTAATTTCTAGTCCTGCCCCTTGCAGCGCTCGAATGGCTGTTTCTCGACCAGCCCCAGGTCCGCTGACCATGACTTCCACTTGGCGCATTCCCTGGTCTATGGCTCGACGAGCGGCGCTTTCGGCAGCGGTTTGAGCTGCGAAGGGAGTACCTTTTTTAGCTCCTTTAAATCCGCTTGAGCCGGAAGATGCCCAAGAAATCACATCCCCGTTAATGTCAGAAATAGTGACGATAGTGTTGTTAAATGTGGACTGGATGAAGCCAATGCCATTCGGTACGTTGCGTTTTTGCTTTTTGGGGCCAGTCTTTTTTGTCGGTTGTCGGGCCATGTCAGTCTAGTTAGTTTGAGTGATAATAGAGTTGGTTGAGTTGGGCGATCGCTCGGTAAAATAAGTCTGGTAGCTGCCAGTTATGCCACCAAAGACACCGGGCGAACTGCCAACTTATTTCGGGCCTGGAGCCTTTTTCTTCCCTGCCACTGTCGCCCGCCGTCCCCGGCGCGTCCGAGCATTGGTTCTCGTCCGCTGTCCGCGCACTGGCAAGCCCATCCGATGCCGACGACCCCGATAAGAGCCAATATCAATCAGGCGCTTAATGTTCATTGCTTCCCAGCGCCTTAAGTCCCCTTCCACCTGATAGTCGCTTTCGACAGCTTCTCGTAGGGCAGCTACGTCAGCATCAGATAAATTTTTGACGCGAGTATCAGGATTAACTCCTGTTGATGCCAAAATCTCCTGGGCTCGCGCCAACCCAATTCCATAAATGTATGTTAGACCAATCTCAATTCGCTTATCGCGAGGAAGGTCTACCCCAGCAATCCGTGCCACGCTTTTTGTCTCCCTAAATATCCATTTTTGCTACAAAGCTTTGTTTGAATCGCAACTCTGTTAACCTTGCCGTTGCTTGTGTTTGGGGTTAGAACAGATCACCATGACGCGACCGCGCCGTCTGATGACGCGGCATTTTTCACAAATTTTCTTTACAGATGCTCGAACTTTCATAAGAAAACATGGGATGTTTGGAAAATCAGTCGCTTTCTTTAGCGCTGAGAGGAAAAACGACGCAAGCAGTTCGACGATGCTCGCTGACCACGGTTTGAACCGTTTTGAATCTTGTAGTAGTGCTGCTGGCGCAGCCTGAAGCACCGTCACTTCAGTTCAGAGTGCTAACACCTCTTTGGACAATACTGCAAGCTCTGTATTATATCAATTTTTGGTCGCTTTTGTCAGCTTGTAAAGATCTGCTATTTTAATTTAAGAAAATATTCCTAAACTTACTTCTTCCGCAAGCGATATGTAATGCGTCCCTTGGTCAAGTCGTAGGGGGTTAGCTCCACTTTGACCCGATCTCCTGGCAAAATTTTGATATAGTTGCGCCGGATTTTCCCCGAAATATGTGCTAAAACATTAAAACCATTGTCTAGGTCTACCCTAAACATGGCATTAGGCAAGGATTCTGTCACTGTGCCTTCCATTTCAATCAAGTCTTGTTTAGCCAATTGTAATTGTCCTCGTATTTGCGTACTTGCCGAATCAAACTCAGAGGCCGCCTTTGGCACTGGGCTTCGCCCCATCGTCCTCTACTACCCCTCCCACTCACTAATCAAGGGGCTGTAACATATTTTATCAAATTTTCAGCTAGTTTTAAACCGGAACTAGCTGTTTGAGGGTGGCGGTCACTTCATCCAACAGTTGATTGCCATCTACTAAATGTAATTGATGGCGATCGCCATAAAACTTAATCAAGGGAGCCGTCTGTTGGCGGTAAACCTCTAAACGGCGGCGAATGGTAGTTTCATTATCATCAGTTCTGCCCCGCTCCAGCATCCGAGCCACTAATACTTCATCGGGAACATCTAAATTTACTACCCCATCAAACTCTTGGTGCAATTCTTGCAACAAGCTATCCAGAAACTCCGCTTGACTGACATTCCGGGGAAAGCCATCTAAAATCCAACCTGCTTGGGCATCAGCTTCTCCCAATCGTTCCCGAATCAAATCCAGAATTAGGGAATCTGGCACTAACTCGCCCCTATCCATATAACCTTGAGCTTTTTGACCGAGGGGAGTTCCCTGAGCTTTAGCATTCCTTAAAATATCTCCCGTAGAGATATGGGGAATCTGACGAATATCAGCCAAAATTTTAGCTTGAGTGCCTTTACCCGCACCGGGTGGTCCCAAAAATATTAATCGCGTCACGAAATAACTACCTCAACAACAAACATCTAAATTTTAGATTTCAGACTTTGGGGAAAATCTCGTAGGGGCGGGTTTGGCGATAAGTTTTAATACCCACCAATAGCCTGAATAAACCCGCCCCCCTCTTGGCGATGAAGATTAATTCTCACCAATAACCTTTATCAACCCGCCCATAAATATTTCTGCTTGCTCGTTCCCAGGCTCTGCCTGGGAATGCCCATTGAGAGGCTCTGCCTCGTATGAGCGCCAAGCGAGGCAGAGCCTCTGGATATCGGTTCCCAGGCAGAGCCTAGGAACCAGTTTAACCCGTTTAAAATCGGCAACCTAAAATTTAGCTACTGCTTTACCATCCCTTCATAACGTTGGGAAATCACGTAGGTTTGAATTTGCTTTGCCGTATCAATGGCCACACCCACCAAAATTAGCAAAGAAGTTGCCCCTAAACCCCTAAAGGTTGTTACCCCAATCGTTCCTTCCACGGCTGTTGGCACAATTGCCACCAACCCCAGAAAGATTGCCCCCAAAAAAGTCAAGCGATTTAAAACTCGCTCCACATAATCAGTAGTTGCTCTCCCCGGACGAATCCCCGGAATACTAGCTCCCATCTTTTTCAGGTTCTGGGATAAATCGACTGGGTTGACAATCAGAGAAGCGTAGAAATAACTGAAAAAGACGATCATTAACAGGTAAACGATCGCATAAATCCAGGGGGTTTGTCCGTCCGGCCTCAAATAGCCAGACAATTGCAGGAAAAATTGATGAACTTGTCCCAGCAACTGGTTATCACCGCTATTCTTAGTCGCTTCTACCAAAAAACCTGGTAGAATCAACACCGAAGAAGCAAAAATAATCGGCATTACGCCCCCTTGATTGAGGCGCAAAGGCAGATAACTTGTCCGTTCCCGGTACAGCCGCCGCCCAACCTGCCGACGAGCCGAAATAATTGGAATCCGGCGAGTCCCTTCTTGGACAAACACAATCCCGACAATCATCACCAAGAATACCAACAACAGGATAATCACCCGTCCGATAATTTCTCGGTTGCCAACTTGAGCTAATTCAATGGTTTTTGATAAAGACTGGGGCAATGTGGCAACAATATTGACAAAGATCAATAAAGAAGCACCATTACCAATACCGCGCTCGGTAATTAGCTCCGACACCCACATCACAAACATTGAGCCAGCGGTTAAAGCTAAAGCCGTTTGTAAAACAAAAACTGCACCGGGCGTAGTGGCGTAGGGCTGAAGCACTTTCAACGGAATCCCAACACTATAAATTACCGTCCATCCCAAAGCGACGTAGCGGGTAATTTGGGAAATTTTCCGCCGTCCGGCTTCGCCTTCTTCTTTCTGTAATTTTTCTAAAGACGGAATCGCTGCTGTTAGTAGTTGTAGGATGATGGAGGCATTAATAAAGGGGAGAATTCCCAGGGCAAAAATCCCTACTGCCGAAATTCCACCGCCAGAAAAGATGTCTAAAAACCCACTGACTGGGTTATTTTGAAAATCCGCCGCAAATCTTGCCCGGTCAACATTGGGAATCGGAATGTGGATACCTAGGCGGACTAAAATCATTAAGCCAATGGTGACGAGCAGCCGACCTCTGAGGCCAGCTGCTTGCGCCATCTGCATAAAAGTTTCTTGAGCGGTTGGGGCTTTGTCTCGACTGACAACCATATTCACCTCAAAATAGTTTTGAGTTTCGAGTTTTGAGCAGTCAGTTAGAAGTCACAGGGAACTCAAAACTTAGGACTCAAAACTACTCAATTACTTCGCAACTTCCCCCGGCGGCTTCGATTTTTTGACGAGCGCCGGTAGTAAAAGCAACTGCTTGAACTTTGAGCGCCACATTCAATTCGCCATCGCCCAAAATTTTCAGGGGATTTTTACTGCTAGTGACAATACCTGCGGCAGTCAAAGAGGCTAAATTGACCTCACTATTTGCAGGGAGATCGGCGAGCTTCTTTACGTTGATCGTAGTGTACTCTTGCCGGTTTATGACGGGAAAATGCTTCAATTTCGGCAAGCGACGGTACAAAGGCATTTGTCCGCCTTCAAACCCTGGTCTGGTGCCACCACCGGAACGGGATTTTTGACCCCGCATTCCTAGGCCAGCGCTCGCGCCCTGACCAGCGGAAATGCCGCGCCCAACTCGGCGACGGCGCTTTTTCGATCCCTTTTGGGGGACTGCATCTGCTAATCTCATCTGAATTACCTCGCGACCAACTGTTGGTGGTGCGTTACGCTGGCGCTAACACACCCTACGGACTACGGATTCAATTCAAAATTCAACAACGGATATCCGTTGATCAAAACTTTGAACTTTTGAATTTTGAATTCAAGCGTAGAGGGTTTCAATGGCAACGCCTCGTTCTTCCGCCACTTCTGCAAAGGTTCGCAGGGTAGTTAGGGCATTGACTGCGGCTCTGGCGTTGTTTAAGGGGTTGCTGGAACCTAGTTGCTTGGCGAGGACGTTGCGGACTCCGGCTAGTTCCAGGACGGTGCGAACTGCACCCCCGGCAATTACCCCCGTACCTGGGGCAGCAGGCCGCACCATCACCTTAGCTCCCCCACCAGTACCATTGGCAGGATGGGGAATGGAATTGGATTTGGTCAAAGGCACTTCAATCAAGTGCTTTTTGCCATCGGCTACGCCTTTGCGAACCGCGCCAATAACATCGCTGGCTTTGCCAACTCCCACTCCGACTTGACCCCGTTCGTTACCGACGACGACAATCGCCCGGAAACTCAGTTTTTTACCACCTTTGACTACTTTGCTGACGCGGCGAATCTGAATGACTCGCTCTTGCCAAGTAGTCTCTTTTTCTTTGGCGCGATTGCCCTTGCGACGCTCTTTTGCCATCGTGATTGTCCTTTTTGGGATAATTTGACCTAAAAATCTAAACCTGCTTCCCTAGCGGCCTCTGCCAAGGCTTTGACGCGACCGTGGTAGAGGTTCCCACCCCGGTCGAATACCACTTGGGCAATGCCGATGGCGATCGCTCTCTGAGCCACTAATTTACCTACTTCGGTAGATGCGTCGCAGGTAGCCCCGCTTGCCAATTTTTCCCGCAGTTCCGGTTCCAGGGTAGAAGCCGCTGCCAAAGTGTGCTGTTTGCTATCGTCAATCACCTGGGCATAGATATGCTGGTTGGAACGAAATACTGCCAACCTAGGCCGCTCTGTGGTGCCATTCACGTGGCGGCGCACCCGCCGATGCCGACGACGAATTGATGCTTTCCGAGTCAATTTCATGTTTTATTTCTTCCCTGCCTTCCCAGCCTTACGTCTCACCACTTCACCCGCATAGCGGATGCCCTTGCCCTTATAGACTTCCGGCGGACGGACGGCGCGAATCTGGGCGGCAATGTTGCCCACCACTTCTTTGTCAATGCCGCTCACGACCACGTTGGTATTGTTTTCCACTGCCAACTGCACGCCCTCCGGCGGGTCAATCTGCACTGGATGGCTGTAACCCATGTTCAGCACCAAGTTCCGACCCTGGACTTGGGCGCGATAGCCCACTCCCTGAATCTCCAATCGCCGTTGAAATCCCTGGGAAACCCCTTCCACCATATTCGCTACTAGGGTACGGCACAGACCATGCCGCTGCCGTGCCGGACGGGATTCGTTACGACGGGTAACGGTAATGGTCGTCCCATCCTGTTCCACCAGCACTTCCGCTGGCAGCACCCTTGCCAGTTCTCCCTTGGGTCCCTTGACTGCGACCCTTTGACCCTCAATTGCCACCGTCACCTTGTTGGGAATAGCAATCGGACGCTTGCCGATACGAGACATAACCAAATCCTCCTAACTATCAATTCAAAGTTCAAAATTATCAATTCAAAAATTTTGAATTTTGAATTCTGAAATTTTGAATTGTTACCAGACGTAGCACAGCACTTCCCCACCCAATCCCTGACGGCGAGCATCCCGGTCAGTCATAATCCCGCTGGAGGTGGAGATGATGGCAATGCCAATGCCGCCTAATACTCTGGGTAATTCCTTGCGGTTGGCATAAACCCGCAATCCCGGCTTGCTAATCCGCTTCAGCGCCCCAATCAAAGGCTTGCGGTTCTTCTTGTACTTCAGCGCCAGCACCAACTGCCGCTTCACTCCCTCGCCACTTTCTTCAAAGTCCGCAATAAACCCCTCTTGTTTCAAGACTTGGGCAATACTGCGAGTCATTTTGGTCGAGGGCATTGTCGTCGTCTGATGCCGCGCCAGGTTCGCATTCCGAATCCGGGTTAGCATATCTGAAATTGTGTCGTTCGCCGCCATTATTTTCTCCTTACAGTCCGACCCTAGTTATCTCGAAATGGCATACCCATCTCTTTCAGCAAGGCGCGACCCTCTTCATCTGTGTTAGCCGTGGTGATGATGGAAATATCCATCCCCCGAATCTGGTCAATGCTGTCGTACTCTATCTCTGGGAAAATTAACTGCTCTCTGATGCCCAGGCTGTAGTTGCCCCGCCCATCAAAGCTCTTGGGACTAATCCCGCGAAAATCCCGGATTCTGGGCAACGACAGGTTGATTAATCGGTCTAAAAAGGCATACATCCGGTCGGCTCGCAGCGTTACCATTACTCCCACGGGCATCCCTTGACGAATTTTGAAGCCTGCGATCGCTTTTTTTGCCCTAGTCACCACTGGTTTTTGTCCAGTAATCTGCCCAATCTCGTTCAAGGAAGATTCCAGCGCTTTGGCGTTGGAAGATGCCTCTCCCAAACCCCGATTAACTGTAATTTTTACAACTTTCGGAACCTGATGGATATTTGTGTAATGGAACTGTTCCATCAGTTTGGGAACAATCGTTTCTTGATATATTGTTTTCAGTCGCTGTGCCATGATGTTTCCTGTGGGTCCCTGGGCTTGGTCAGGGTTGATAAAGTGAATTCAAAATTATCAATTCAAAAATTTTGAATTTTGAATTTTGAATTGCCTAGTCAATAATTTCGCCAGTTGCTTTTAGCTGCCGCACCTTCCGACCATCCTCCGTAAAGGTGTAGCAAACCCGGCTCGCCTTCTTTTGCTTGGTCGAATACAGCATCACATTGGAACTGTGAATCGGAGCCTCAATCGTCAGGATTTGCCCCTTTTCCCCCTCCTGCTGGGGTTTGACGTGCTTGGTCTTGATATTCACGCCCTTAATCAGCACCTGACTAGATTTTGGTAAAGCTTGGAGAATTTCTCCCACCTTGCCCTTATCCCGACCCGCAATCACTTGCACTGTGTCGCCCTTTTTCACGTGCATCTTGTAGCGTGCGGGCTTATTCTTGTCGCCGCCGTGCAGTTTTGCCATCTTTACAGTACCTCCGGAGCCAAGGAAACAATTTTGGTGAAGCTCTTATCTCGCAGTTCCCGGGCTACTGGACCAAACACCCGCGTCCCCCTGGGATTGCCATCGGCATTCACAATCACCGCCGCATTGTCGTCAAAGCGAATGCTCATCCCGCTGTCCCGGCGCATCGCCTTGGTCGTGCGGACAATCACCGCTCGCACCACATCGGACTTCTTCACTGCCATATTGGGAATGGCATCCTTCACCACCGCAATAATCACGTCGCCCACTCCGCCATAACGACGGTTGCCTGCGCCAATGACCCGGATGCACATCAGTCGGCGCGCGCCGCTGTTGTCTGCCACATTCAAATAAGTTTGGGGTTGGATCACGACTTGCTCTCCCGGTTGAATATTTCCGCCACCATCCAGCGTTTAGTGCGGCTCAGGGGTCTGGTTTCCTGGATGCGGACGCGATCGCCCTCTTTGCACAGATTTTCCTCATCGTGAGCCTTGTAGCGCTTAGTCCGAACCACGATTTTGCCGTATTTCCCGTGGGGCGAACGGCTTTCCACCGCCACCACCACCGTCTTGTTCATCTTGTCGCTTACTACCACACCCACTTGTTCTTTGATTGCCATCAGCTATTCTCCTCCGATGATGTTTTTGCCCGTTGGCGTTCTGCTTCCACCGTAATCAGTTGGGCGAGACGGTGGCGAGCGTGTTTAAATTGGTGTGGTTTCTCCAAGCGGCGGGTAGCCTTTTGCAACCGCAGTTCAAATAACTGCCGCTTCACCGCCACAATCTCCTCCGCTAGTTCCCCATCTCCCAAACTTCTGGCATCCGCAATCTTTGGTAAGGCCATAACTTACACCGTCCCTTCTTCGCGCACAATGAACTTGGTCTTGATGGGCAACTTCTGCGAGGCTAGGCGCATAGCTTCCCGGGCAATCTCTTCCGATACGCCAGAGATTTCAAACAAAATTCTCCCCGGCTTCACCACCGCTACCCAGAACTCCGGCGAGCCTTTCCCGGAACCCATCCGGGTTTCTGCCGCTCTCATTGTCACAGGTTTGTCTGGGAAAACCCGAATCCAGATCTTGCCCCCCCGTCGAATGTACCGATTCATCGCCCGACGGCTGGCTTCAATTTGGCGGGAGGTAATCCAGGCTGGTTCCACTGCTTGCAGGGCAAACTCTCCGAAATTGAAGGAACTGCCCCTGGTGGCTAGTCCTCCCATCCGTCCCCGCTGTTGTTTGCGGAATTTAGTTCTTCTGGGACTTAACATAATTCAAAGTTCAAAGTTCAAAATTCAAAGTTCAAAATTCAAAGTTCAAAATTCAAAATTCAAAAAAACTATTCATTTTGAATTAATAATTTTGAATTTTGAATTCATTCGGAACGATCCTCAAATTGCTGGCGGCGGCGCTGTTGGCGGCGGCGAGGTTGAGCCGTCGGTGCGGGAGCCTCCACCTGTCCGGGAATGATTTCTCCCTTGAAAATCCACACTTTTACGCCTAAGATGCCGTAAATGGTTTTGGCAGTGCAGTAGGAGTAGTCAATATCTGCTCGCAGGGTATGCAGCGGCACTCGACCTTCCCGCGTCCACTCAGTCCGGGCAATTTCCGCTCCGTTTAACCGTCCGCTCACCTGGATTTTGATGCCTTGGACTTCTGCCCGTTGCGCCCTTTGGATGGCTTGGCGGACAACGCGCCGGAAGGATACCCGCCGCTCTAGTTGTTGGGCAATATATTCCGCAATCAGCGTCGCATCTGCATCTACCCTCGCCACTTCAATCACATTGATCCGAATTTGGCGATTGCTGTTGCCTAGGGAAGCTTGCAGTCCGGCTCGCAGGGTTTCTATCCCCGTGCCGCCGCGACCTACCACTACACCGGGGCGAGCGGTATGCACTTCCAAGTCAATTTGGTCGGCTTTGCGCTCAATCCGCACGCTGGAAATCCCTGCATTGCTGAGATTTTTGGTCACGTATTGGCGGATTTTCCGGTCTTCTTGCAGCAGTTCTGGGTAGTGTTTGGCATCTGCATACCAACGCGAACGATGCTCTTGGGTAATCCCCAGTCGAAAACCAATTGGATGAATCTTCTGTCCCACAGATATTTCCTCAAGTCAAATTTGAATGACGGTTAGGCTTTATTCTTCCAACTCGGCTGCCACTGCCACGGTAATGTGGCAAGTGGGTTTGCGAATCTGGTAGGCTCGGCCTTGGGCGCGGGGGCGGAAGCGTTTCAGAATCGGTCCCTGGTCGGCAAACGCCTTGGAAACTATCAGCGTTCCCCGGTCTAGCCCGCCGTTATGCTCGGCATTGGCCGCCGCCGAGCGCAACACCTTCCGCACGGGGTCGCAAGCCCGATAGGGCATGAATTCCAGGATGATTAACGCCTCGCGATAGGAACGTCCCCGGATTTGGTCTAGCACCCGCCTTACCTTGTGGGGGGACATTCGGATGTAGCGAGCGATCGCTTTTACTTCTGTATCTGTATCCACTGGCATAAATTTCTCCTAGCCATTAGTTATAAGTAGGGGCAAATGCCATTTCTAGCGACCCGATTTTTTATCGCTCTTGGCGTGTCCTCGGAAAGTCCGAGTGGGAGCAAATTCTCCCAATTTATGACCCACCATTTGCTCGTTCACATAGACGGGGACGTGCTGCCGTCCGTTGTGGACTGCGATCGTGTAGCCGACCATTTGGGGCAGAATTGTGGAAGCTCGCGACCAAGTTTTGATTACTTGTTTTTCGCCTTTGAGTTTTTCCAGTTTTTTCAACAGGTGGTCCGCAACGAAGGGACCTTTTTTGAGTGAACGACCCATAATTTTAAAGTAGGGAACAGGGAATTAAAGGGAACAGGGAACAGGGAATTAAAGGGAACAGGGAACAGGGAACAGGGAACAGGGAACAGGGAAGAGAGGGAAGAGAGGGAAGAGAGGGAAGAGAGGGAGCAGGG
>CAKZHE010000218.1 GCA_936920195.1 uncultured cyanobacterium
TTGCTCCGCATATAGCGTTTATGGTGCGTTACGCTGCGCTAACACACCCTACTAATAGAGGTGTTGCGTAAGTCCTGTCTATAAAAAGGCCCAAAGTCAACAGCCTAGGCAGAGTCTAGGAACCAGTTTAAACCAGTTTAATAGAAGTCAAAGCAATTTAGCGGCGGCGAAATTCCACCACGTCTTCTTTGATGGTAATATCGTAGCCATCAAAGAAATCGTGTCCCAACAATCCGGCAGCATTTCCAGGCACAATTGCCACATTAACATTTTTGAGAATCCTTCCACCAGCTTCTATTGAATTCAATCTAGCTACAGACATTTCCACTACTGAGCCATCTGCAATTGTCATCTGTGCTGAACCAATTATTTTTAATTTCAGCGCACTAGCTAGCCGCTCGTTAATCAAGGTGTTGGAAGCCCCAGTATCTAACAGCATTTCAGATGTTTGCTTGCCATTAAAGGTTACATCAATGATTGGAATGCCCCTAGCCCTTCTCTTAATTACTACTTTAAAAAATGCTTTATCTGCCTCTGGTGCCACCGATGCTTGGGGTTTAGGCGGAATCGATCTTTCTTTGGATAGGGCTAAATATCTTTGATATTCGGCTAATTTCTTTTGGGCATTGCCATAATTGCGATTGGAAGCAGGAACCGTTTTCAGCAAAGAGATGACTTGTTCCCATTTACTTGCTGCCAATTTCCAGTCATCTGAGCCTTCTGCGGATTTGCCAATGGCAACTGCTCCGAAGGCAATATCGATGGCTCGCGTATAGTTGTCTTCTCCGGGGGTTGTGGTGTCAGTAGCGTTGGCTTGAGGAGAGGCAGGGGGAGTTTTGGGAGAGGCGGGGGCAGCTTTGGGAGGAACAGAAGCCGAAGGAGATGGCGAACTATTTTGGGCTGAAGGAGAAGGGCTACTGGCGGGTTCGCTGCTAGAACAGCTAACCACACCTAATGCCAGAGTGCTTGATAAAACAAGCAAAGAGCCAGTTTTTCTATAAAATTCCCACATGATCGATCCAGCTAAAGTAATATTTATTGGCTATTTAAATAAAGAGCTATCGGATTTGCTTGACCCTACGTTAGAAATTCTACCCTGAATTGGCTGAATATAGCAATCCTAGATGGACAATATCGAATTTTAATTTTGGTCAGTGTTGCCTAAAAGACATTTTTCTATTTAAATAAAACCAGAGGAAATTTTTTAACTGAGCTTGAGTGGCAGAACAACAGCAAAGGTGGTTGGTACTAAATCAATATTTGCAACAGCTAGAAGTTGAGGCAGTATCGCTGAAAAATGGCAATGGTGATTCAGCGCCTGATGGAGATGAAATATTAAAGTTGGCGTTGGAAGTGCTAGTAAATGGGGATTTTCAAGATCGTTGGGAAGTTGCTAAAATATTTCCGAAGTTGGAAACAGGCGCAATGGGACAAAGCCCAATCGCCCCTTTGGTAGCAATATTAGCAGATGAGGCGGCAGAGGCGGAATTGCGTTGGTTTGCCGCCCGTATTCTGGGAGAATGTCCCCATCCGGCGGGAATTACGGCGTTGGTGGCATTGCTCAAAACTACCGACGATGAGGATTTAGCGGAAATTGCGGCGACGGCGCTGACTAATTTAGGTGCGGCAGCGGTACAGGTGCTGATTCCCTTGTTGGCGGTGGCGGAAACAAGGCTGCTGGCAGTACAGGCACTGGTGGGGATTAATTCCCCAGAGATTGTTACCCCTTTGCTTTCGGTGGCGCAAGATTCCCAAGTGGCTGTCAGAATGGCAGTAATTTCGGCTTTGAGCAACTTTCACGAATCTGCGGTAATTCCAGTGTTGCGGCAAGCTTTACGGGATTTTGCGGCTCCAGTTAGAAAGGAAGCAGCGATCGCTTTGGGAATGCGTCCGGAATTGCTGGTACAATGGGATGTAGTGGCAGATTTGCAACCTTTAATATTTGACTTGAATGGGGAAGTTTGCGAGGCAGCAGCGATCGCCCTGGGAAGATTAAGAACGGATGCGGCGGCAACAGCTTTGTTTCAAGCCCTAAAATCTGCGCCTTTACCCTTACAAATTACCATTATCCGCGCCTTGGGTTGGATGGAAACTCCCCCGGCGCTGGCATATTTGGGGGAAATCCTAGGCGAATTGTCGGCAGTTTGTCAAGTAGAAGCGATCGCCGTTTTGGGCAGAGTTAGCAATCCTGCCATGAAACCCCTAGCCGTCCAGATTTTAATTGATTTTTTCCCCAATATCAATGTTCAAGATTCTCAAATAAAATGCGCTTTGGCTCTGGCTTGGGGACAATTGGGGAATGAAGCAGCAATTCCTCTACTGGTAGAAATGTTAGCAGATGTTGATTCAGGAGTGAAATTGCACGCGATCGCTGCCCTAAAACATTTTCCTAGCGCTTCTCAATATCTAGAAGGCTAGGCGATCAAACTGTAATTCCTATTTCTTTTCGGGTTTGATCGCGCTAAATTGCGCCAAAGAATAAAAGTTGTTCCGAGTGTTCCCGCGACAATCAATCCGAAATCTTCTTTGATCCCGAAATTCAAAGCTGCTGAGGTTCCGACAATCGACCATAAAACTGGGATAATCAATAACCTGAACGGAACTTTTTTGTCAGTCCAGAGCAGCAGTCCGAACGTGAAAATGGTTGTTGGACAAGGTACACCGAACGTTGGCGATGATGGAAAAATTCGCCCTAGAGCGTAGCCAATTAACGGATAAATTACCAACGCATAAGTGATAAAAATCGCGCCAAAGATGCCATAGAATTTCTGGCTAATGTGAAAAATCAAACGATTTCTTGCCACGCCTTCGTATAAAAATAACAAGCCTTGCAAGATGAATAATGTCCCGAAACCATAGGCGGGTGGACTTATTTTTGTGAAAAAGATAAAATGGTAAACAATCCCTGCCCACAACCAGAGAAAACCGAGTAATCCCGAAATAGTTTTGTTTGTAAATGGTTTTGGATTTGCTACCAGTAAAACTGATATGATCGCAACTAAAATCAGTACAAACTGCATTGGAAATACAGTTTGATTGTATTTCTCAAAAATCTGAATAAATTGTTCGGTGGTAAAGGGGATTCTAAGTTGTTCGCCTATGGTAGAAGCGATTAGTAACTTTCTCATGTTTTCCTTACAGTTAACTGCTTCCAATTCCCCTTCCACAGCAGCAATCCGCCTAATATTCTCAACGTCAGCATCGGCAAGATATCAACCAGAAGACCAAACCCAATCGTGGTCTATCATTGATTTCTTCAGTTCTGGTTGTATCAAGACTTACGGAACTGCTATCTGAAGATCGGCTAAATTGAGGCAATAAAAAAATGTAGTCTAAAATACTATGCGACTAGAGCAGTTGCAAGCCTTTCTGAGTGTGGCAGAAACAGGCAGCTTTCAGCAAGCCGCCAGAAAATGCGGAATCACCCAATCCACCATCAGCCGTCAAATTCAAGGCTTGGAAACCGATTTAGGCATTCCCCTATTCCATCGCAGTACCCAAGCCAAGCTGACGGTGGCAGGGGAACGATTTTTACCCCGCGCCCAAAGGATTTGTCAAGAATGGCAAAATGCCTCAGAAGAACTTGCCGAGCTATTGGCAGGTAAGCAACCAGAACTCTGTGTTGCCGCCATTCACTCTGTCTGCGCCCACTATTTGCCACCAGTTTTGCAGCAGTTTTGCCGCGACTATCCCCAGGTACAATTGCGAGTGACGGCCTTGGGCAGCGATCGCGCTCTCAAAGTCCTGAAAGATGGTTTAATTGATTTGGCGATCGTGATGAATAATCGCTTTTTAACTACCAGCCCAGAAATGGTGGTTGAATCCCTCTACCAAGAACCCATTGAAATTTTAATGGCAGCGGGTCATCCCCTGGCAGAATATCCCCAGGTGTCTTGGTCGGAACTGATCCGCTATCCTCAAGTAGTATTTAAAGATGGCTATGGAATGCAACGGCTAGTCCAAGAGCGATTTTCCCGTCAGGGAGCCACTCTGCAAGCCGTGATGGAGTTGAATACTCTAGATGCTTTTCGGGGAGTAGTGCGGCAAGGGGAATTAATTGCTTTGTTACCCCAGTCTGCCCTAGTTGAAGCCCGATTCGATCCAACTTTGGCAGTACGCCCCATTGGGACAAAAGCTGGTACAAGTGGTTTAGCCGAGGATCTGAGTTTAACTCGTCAAGTGGTATTGGTGACAACACGCGATCGCCTCAAAATTCCCCCCATCAAGCATTTTTGCCAATTAGTGCGAGAATTGGGATTGCCCCAGTTTGCCCAAGCCATTCAATCCTCAGAGACATCAATTAATCCCCAATCCCTATATGAGTTAGCCCATAGTTGTATTTAAAAATATTCAATTTATCAACTCCATTACCGAGCGGGAACCGTAACAATTCAAAATGATGAATTGGTAATTTTTAACTACCAAATTCCCAAATTCCCAAATTCCCCATTCCCAAATTCCCCGTTCCCTATTCCCCATTCCCAATTCCCTGTTCCCTATTCTCTCTCTTCCCTCTCTTCCCTCTCTTCCCTGTTCCCTGTTCCCTGTTCCCTGTTCCCTATTCCTATTCCCCGTTCCCCGTTCCCTTCTTAACTATGAATGCCTTTCGGGAATTACTAAAAAAAATTGGCAGCGGTCCCCACACAGGTGAAAATTTAACTCGTCAGGAAGCTGCTGCTGCTATGCAAATGATGCTATCGCAGGAAGCTACTCCGGCTCAAATTGGCGCATTTATGATTGCCCATCGGATTAAACGCCCAACCGGGGCAGAATTAGCTGGGATGCTCGATGCCTGCGACTTACTCAGTCCGAAATTGTCCCCCAAAAATTCCGAACAATCACCAGTGATGGTGTTAGGCTGTCCCTATGATGGGCGATCGCGCACGGCTCCAATTTCCCCTTTAACTGCTTTAATTCTAGTTACTGCTGGGCAATCAGTAATTATTCACGGTGGGGAAAGGATGCCCACCAAAGAAGGTTTACCTCTGATTGAAGTTTGGCAAGGTTTGGGTGTAAATTGGGCAGCGCTGGATTGGCAACAAACTGAACAAGTATTTCACCAAACTGGATTAGGATTTGTTTATTTACCCCGGCATTTTCCCTTAGCACAGGGCTTAGTTACCTATCGCGAGCAAATTGGCAAGCGCCCCCCGTTGGCAACTATGGAGTTGATTTTCTCGCCATATTCTGGGAAAGTTCATCTAGTTTCGGGATTTGTTCATCCTCCGACCGAAATTATGTTTCAGGAAGCCTTTACTTTGCGAGGAATTCCGGAGTATTTTACCACAGTTAAAGGACTGGAAGGTAGTTGCGATTTACCACGCGATCGCACTACAATTATTGGTTTGGGGAAATTAACTGAAGAACTCAATTCAGAAGTTAAAAAATATCACTTTGAACGGCTGCTTTTACATCCCCGCGATTACGATCTTGCTGCCAAGGAAGTTCCCTTAGATTCAACAGCAGAATTATTAACCAAAATGCAAGCCGTTTTGCGCGGAGAAGTTTCCGAATTGATGTCGGCGGCAATTTGGAATGGAGGTTTTTATCTTTGGCGAGCCGGAATTTGTCAGGATGTAGCCGCCGGAATTGCTAAAGCAAAAAATTTGTTAGTTTCTGGAAAAGTAGCAGAAACTTTGCAAGGGATTCAAACTGCTGTATCTGCCTAGCGATCAAAGTTTAGATTCATTAATATATGGAATATATGAAAATATTCATCAGGCAGAATTCAAAGTTTATTCCCAATTCGGTGAAGATGGGATTATTCAATTAACTAAGTTCGTAGTTGGGCTTCAGCCCTAATCCGGATTAGGGCTGAAGCCCAACTACGAACTTTTGCTTTCTTTTATTTGTGACCACCTACTAACTAACTGAACCGTATTGGATTATAATCATAAGTTTATAGTAAACTTTGATTAGCTTTCGGCGATCGCCAATTAATCGGGCAAATCTGGATCAATTCCTAATGCCCGCAACTTGGCTGCCAAGATTTCAGCCCGTTGGGATTCCTGTTCAGCCCGTTGACGTTCCTGTTCAGCCCGTTGGCGTTCCTGTTCAGCCCGTTGGGATTCCTGTTCAGCGCGTTGGGATTCCTGTTCAGCCCGTTGGGATTCCTGTTCGGCTCGTTGACGTTCCTGTTCGACTTGTTCTGAACTCCATAGTAGTAAATTACCCCCTCGATCCCACCAGCGCAACCAGTTCATTGTTTGTCCCAAGCGTTGCCCTGCCCAAAGTCCCAAATATAGTTCCACTTCAGGAATCCATACTCGTCCTTCAGCATTAGGCAACTCTAGAATATATCGCCCATTTTGGCGATAACGGACTTCTAGATTGCCGTCGTAGGGATCGTAGATAATATATGTGGGTACTTGTAGAATCTGTTCGTAGAAGTGGAGTTTCCCGTATGGCGGAGTTGAGCGAATGGATAATTCTGCCCCATCTTCATCTGAGAGAAACTCCATCACAATTGCCACCGCTGCTCCCTCCGTATGAGGGGTGTAGCTCCGACGCACAATCCCCTCCGCGACAGGATTGACTTGGGGAACATATAACCAATCGGGCGCTTTGACAACAGTCTTTTTATTGACGGTGGCGACTAGCCCTAAATTAGTGGCAATCAGCATTTCTGGCTGGATATATCCTGCCGCTCCTAGGGCATCCGTCAGTGCCGCCGCCAGAGCGGGTTGTTGAATGTTTTCCACAGGATCGTCTGGTAATACAAAGTTGGCTGGCAGGGGTTCCCAAGTGACGACTGGTTTGGTTTTGATCGATGGGACTTGAAGAACCATTGCATTAACCCTCAACCATAAATGTTGGCAACAAACTCAGATATATTATATCAAATTAATGCTAATACTTAGGGTGTGGTTAAAGCGAACTCTACTTTGTAGGTAGTTTCTGATATGCCTGGGGGCAGGGTAAATTGAATCGAATATTCTCCTGCTTCTGGTAGTTCCCAATCCCATTTTTGATTTCCTTGAATTTGAGAACTAATCAGTTGTTGGTTTTTTAAAACTGCAATTACTACGTCGCCGCTGACAACCGTCGCACTAAGCCGCTGTCCCACTTGAGCAGTAAAACTATAATTAACTGGTTCATTATTGGCGATCTTTCCTTCTTTGACAAAAGCTGAATTTGCCGGGGTTGGGACTGCGGAAGGAGTGGTGCTTGGCGATGGACTATCTACTGGGGAAGGATTAACGAGAGTATTGTCAACAGAGGAAGGATTTGGAGATGAAGGATTTGGAGATGAAACTTTTGAACTTTTGGCAATAGGAGTAGGAGGCTTTTTCATCGAGTTCATCAACACTCCAAACCCCACAATAGCTACAATAAAGAATCCCCCAGCAATGACAATGGGATTATTAAGCGGGTTAGGAGCAGGCTTTTTGGGAGCCGCAGTAAAAGTAACGCGGGGTTTGGCAACAGTGCTGCCTGTTGATTTCTTGGCTGGTGCTAAAGTATGAATAAATCCCTGCAAAGCTAAAATTACATCAGTAGTAGATTGATAGCGATTGTTTGGTCTGGGACTGAGCATTCGGTTTAACAATTGGGCAAAGTCATTGCTGAGAGTGGGAACCCATTGTTGCCAGCGCCAAGTCATGGTAGATTGATCTAGAAGTTCCTGGGGTTTCTTCCCCGTCATTAGCACCACAGCAGTTACAGCTAAGGCGTAAAGATCGCTATTCGGAGAAACTTCTCCAGTTTGTAATTGTTCTGGGGGGGAGTAACCCAATTTGCCGACAGTAGTACCTTGCATTCCGGCTTCGCTGTCGCTGGGAACAATACCAGCTTTAACGGCTCCAAAGTCAATTAATACGGGCAGGCGATCGCCATCTCTTAAAATAATATTATCTGGAGAGATATCGCGATGCACAATCCCTTTTTGGTGAATATAATTTAGGGCTGGTAATATTTGTTGTAAAAAGAGGGCGACTTCATGGGGCGAAAAGGTTTCCTGTTTTGCCATGCGTTCGTCCAACAAGTCGCGATAGCTTTTCCCTTGAATGAAATCTTGGACTAAAAATAACCGTTTCTGCTGTTCAAAGGTGGCGTGGAAGTGGGGAATTTGGGGATGCTGAATTTGATAGAGGATGGATGCTTCCCTTTGAAACAATTCTTGGGATTTCTGTAAGACGTAAGGATCTGTATCATTAGGACAATATTCTTTCAATACGCAGGGTTCGTCAAAGCGGGCAGAATCTGCCGCTAGGTAAGTGCGCCCAAACCCACCTCGCCCAATGGTTTTGGTTAAACGATAGCGATTTTGGAGGACTGTTCCTAAAGGCAGGGGTAAGGAAGCCATAACAAGTTTTGTTTTACCACTAAGACACGAGGGCAGGATGACAATAATGTACCCTGACTTGGATAAAAACCAGTCATCGGTGTCCTTAAAGTTTGTAGTTGGGCTTTAGCCCTAATCCGGATTAGGGCTAAAGCCCAACTACAAACTTTTGTTTTTGCTTAACTAGAAGCAAGGGGAATGGTAGACTCAATGGCAGCTTCGGCTTGACGAGCGATCGCCTTCAATTCTTCCAATATTTCACTACTCGCATTGTCCCACAACCCCCGCTGTTGGGCTTCTAATAATCTTTCTGCCATATCCCGCAACGCCCAAGGGTTCTTTTGCTGGACAAATTCCTGCACCGTGGGATCTAATAAGTATGCCTCTGCTACACCTTGATACATAAAATCTTCCACGCAGCGAGCCGTAGCATCGTAGGCAAATAAATAATCTACGGTGGCTGCCATTTCAAAGGCTCCTTTGTAACCATGCCGCATCACTCCTGCAATCCATTTGGGATTGATGACGCGGGAGCGATAGACGCGGAGAATTTCTGCCGATAGTTGGTGTATCTTGGGTGAACTAGGGGTAGAATGGTCTCCGAGGTACGTCTGGGGATTTTTGCCCGTTAAAGTGCGAATTGACACTGTTAGTCCGCCCTGAAATTGGTAATAATCGTCAGAATCGAGCAGGTCGTGTTCCCTATTATCCTGATTGTGCAAGACAACTTGCATAGCTCGTAACCTCTGTTCAAAGGCTTCGGGGGCAGCATTGCCCCCTAGCCCTCCCTTAGAGGTGGCGGTGTAGGCGTAGCAACTCCAATTGATATAGGCGCGAGCTAAATCGGCATCGGTTTGCCAATTTTGGGCGGCAATTAATCCCTGCAATCCGGCTCCATAGGCTCCCGGTTTGGAACCAAAGATGCGATAGTGCGATCGCGCAGTAGCTTGTTCTAGGTTTAATCCCTCTGTTTGCCAATATTGAGTTTCTTGTTGGACTTGAGCAGCTAAGGGGTTTTGGGCGGGGGATTCTGGTAAGGCGGCGACGGCAATGACGGCACGATCAAATAAATCAATTAAGTTAGGAAAAGCGTCTCGGAAAAATCCCGAAATTCGCAAAGTGACATCGACGCGGGGACGACCTAAACTTGATAGGGGTAAGATTTCAAAATCTACTACTCTTCTGGCGGCTCCATCCCAAACTGGACGAACTCCTAATAAGGCGAGGGCTTCGGCTAAGTCGTCGCCGCCTGTTCGCATGGTGGAGGTTCCCCAAACTGATAAACCGAGGGTTTTGGGATATTCACCATTGTCTTGAACGTAACTTTCAATCAGAATTTCCGCAGCTTTTCGGCCTACATCCCAAGCGGTTTCGGTGGGAATGGCGCGAATATCTACGGAATAAAAATTGCGTCCGGTGGGTAATACTTCCGGACGACCTCTGGTTGGTGCGCCGGAGGGAGCGCTGGGAACGAAACACCCATCTAAACCCCGCAATAAGTAAGTTATTTCTTGACTGGTTTGTTGTAGGGCGGGGAGGAGGCGATCGCGCAACCATTGCCATTCTTTTAGCAGTTGGGTAGGATCAAAGTTGGCAACTTTTAATTCCTCCTGGGGATGGGCAATTAAGTTATCTACGATATCGGCGGCGAGTTCTTCCAAAAAGGCGATCGCATCTCCGATAATTCGTCCTTGGGGAATTTGCCATTCTGGGGGGATGGGTTGAGCCGGATTGTCTGTCAGGGGGTCAAAATCCCAACCTAAATCTGCGGCTAAGGCGCGAGTTAAACCCAACCGATTATAACTGGGATGGCGAGCAATGGCAATGGCTAAATCTCGCAATTGTCTCCCTTGGGGGCATTGCCCCAAAATATGCAAACCATCTCTAATTTGGGCTTCTTTTAATTCGCATAAATAACCATCTGCTAAGGCAACTAAAGAATTTTCCAGGGGAGATTGAAAATTGGGACTTAAGGCGATGCCCTTCTTGCCAAAATCCGGCTGCAAATTCTCTTGAATGATTAACTGGCAAATGCGATCGCTAATGGCAGGCAACCTAGATGGATTAAGACTTTGGGCTTCGTAATACTCATCAATCAATCCTTCTAATTGCTGCAATCCCCCATAGAGTTCTGCCCGAGTCATGGGGGGAGTTAAATGGTCAATAATAACCGCCTGTCCCCGTCTTTTGGCCTGGGAACCTTCCCCCGGATCGTTGACAATAAAGGGATATAAATGGGGTAATGCTCCTAAAGCAATTTCTGGATAGCAACAGTCTGATAGGGCGACACTTTTACCGGGCAACCATTCTAAATTACCGTGTTTGCCGACATGGACGATCGCGTGGACGCTAAAGTGCGATCGCAACCAATAATAATAGGCTAAATAATTATGAGTCGGTTCCAAATCCGGGGCATGATAATTTAGACTGGGGTCAAGATCGTAACCTCGCGCTGGTTGAATGCCGACAAAGATATTTCCTAATTGAATGCCGGGAATGGGAAAATTTGTTTCAGGCACTAATCCCCACCGCTTGGTCATTTCTCCTTGAACTTTGGCAGGCAAACTGGTAAAATACTCTTGATATGCCGGGGCAGATAAACTTTGTAAAATCGGTCTTTGCTGTCCTTCGGGATCGTTGGTCACACCAGAGGTCAACCGCGCCATCAATTCCTCACTATTTTGGGGAAAATCTCCCACCTGATAACCAGCCAGTTGTAGCGCTTGCAGAATTTCTACGCAACTAGCGGGAGTATCTAACCCAACTCCATTGGCTAACCTGCCATCGCGATTGGGATAGTTAGCTAAAATTAGGGCAACTTTCCGTTCAGCGGGGGGAGTTTGCCGCAATCTTACCCAATTCTTTGCCAAATCTGCCACAAAGTTAATCCGACTAACTTCCGGCTGATAGATGACTACATCCGTTTGCAAAGCTGGATTTTGAACTTGTACCGCTTTAAAAGAAATTGCCCTGGTAATAATTCTGCCATCTACCTCTGGCAATGCCACATTCATTGCCAAGTCGCGGGGTGAAAGTCCTTGAAAACGCTCTTGCCATTGTTCCTCTGTGCCACTACTGAGGATAACTTGCAACACTGGCACGTCCAATTTTAGCAACGAATTAGTAAACTGAGAACGATCAACTTTTTCTAAGTCGCGATCGCCTGCATTCCAATTTCCCGAAATCGAAAAACTGGTAGTATTCAGCAACAATTGAATTCCCTCCCCCTCCGTCGGACAGAAAAACTTTGCCAATTCCGCTTGCACTTCGGGATCTCGCCCCGAAGACGCAAAAACTGGCACAGGAGTTAATTCTCGTGCCATCAAAGCTTGACAAAGAATATCAATTGGGGCGGTATTTCCTGCTAAAAAATGAGCGCGGTAAAATAGTACCCCCACTTTGGGATACTGGGGGTTAGGGGTATGGGGATCAACACTCCAGGGATAAGATCCGGCGCGGGGAACAGTTTGCGGCGCTGGCGGATTGTAGCTTGTACCTAGGCAAACATCCGTCGCAAACTGTAAAGCATAGGCAAAATTTTCCACCCCGCCTTCAGTAAAATACCGCCATAGGCGATCGACTGCACCCAAAGGAATATTAGAATAACTAAGTAAATCAGGATCGGGTCGGTCGTCTCCTGGTAAAACAATTAATGATTTCTTTATGGCGGTATCTTCTAAAATGGTTTTAGATGAGTAAAAATTACTCTCTGCTGATTTGACTAGCTCTCGAATTGCTTCTAAACCATAAGACCAGTAAGCACGTCCCCCCAATAGCCTTATGATAATTATCCGCGCTTGTGCCAATACATCCTCGGCATAGGTATCAATACTCAGTTGTTGCTGTAATTGCAGGAGATTAATGGCTCGCAGATCTGGAAATCCCTCCGGTAGTTTAGTCGCTGCCAACGCCAGGGTTTGAATATCAGTATCCGCAGCGGTTAAAAATACCACCGGAGCAGGCGTTTGCTCGACAAAAATCACGCCTTCTGTTTGAGGATTCCAGCCTCCAGGAGTAGCAGCTAATCGATGCATAGATTTTTTAAATGTTCAGCGATCGCAATCCAATTTTACGTCGTTCCTTGTCTAGCGCAACTTTTGAGCAGTTGCGGACTTTGTGGCGACAAATAGCAGCAAGTCTTGGAGCAGAAGCATTGCTGCTGACAGAAGATATCCTCGTGGGAGAAATTCCATCTCCCCCGCCAGCGCTAAGGTTTACACTGTTGGTTTCAGAGCGATTTAGCGCTTTGCTTATGGCTGAGGATGAAGTAGAAGACACTGAGGATGTTTTTCCGCTCCTGCTTAGTATAGGCTTAAGTTTCGATCCGGGGGCGATCGCCACTTTCGTCAACCAGTTAGGCGAGTCTTTTGCCAACAATGCCGCCATGCTGAATTTATTGGCGCAAGCTAAAGGGACTCTCAAACCTAATGATGCCCAATTTCAAAGCGAGTTTACCCTCTCCTTAGTCGAAATCTTGACTAAAAACGACTTCTCTCCCTTAGTCAATCATGCCCTGCATCAGCAATTAGAACAAGAACGACTGCTAAATCAAGTTACTACCCAAATTCGGCAAAGTTTAGAACTACCTGTAATTTTAACAGCGGCGGTGGAACAAGCGTGCAATTTTTTACAAGCAGATCGGTTAGTGATTTATCAGTTTGAAGATCCGGCGAATATTTCCCAAACTGCGAATTTTCCTCGTCGCGGGCGAATTACCTACGAGGCGAGATCCTCCGAGCAAATCCCTTCGGTATTAGATTGGACAGAAGAGGATAACTGCTTTGTCAAAGAGGATAAATATTTTGCCAAGTATGCTCAAGGTTTTACTCTAGCTTTAGACGATGTTGCCCTAAGTTATATTTTTTCCCCTTGTTTATCGAATTTGTTGCATAAAGCCCAGGTACGTGCCAAAATAGTTCTACCAATTTTAGTCCAAAAAAAATTGTGGGGATTGCTAATTGCTCATCAATGTTTTGCTCCCCGGCAGTGGCAAGAAAGCGAAAAGAAATTTCTGAAACATATTGCCGAACATTTGGCGATCGCCATTTACCAAGCTCAACTTTATGCCCAACTGCAACAACAAAAAGACACCCTCGAACAGCGGGTAATTGAATATACCCAAGAACTGCGGGATGCGCTGATTGTGGCAGAATCAGCCAGTCGGACTAAAAGTGAATTTCTCGCTGCCATGAGTCACGAATTGCGAACGCCTTTAACGTGCGTAATTGGGTTATCTTCCACGCTGTTACGTTGGCCTTTGGGGGAATTGAGTCAAAAGCAACAAAATTACCTGCAAATTATTCATAATAGCGGCGAACAACTGTTAGAAACTATTAACGATATTCTAGAATTATCCCAGGTGGAGGCGGGAAAAACGGTTTTAAATTTGAGCAAATTTTCCTTATCCCAAATGGCGCGACAAACCTTACAAATGTTACGGGAAAAAGCCGATATTCGCGGCATAAAATTGCGGGCTGAAATTAATTTGTCATCTGCCAAAAGGAATCCGAGAGAGAAAGGTAATGGTAGTTATCAACAGGAAAAAGGGTTTATTGCCGATTCCCGCAGAATTCGACAAGTTTTGCTCAATCTGTTAAGCAATGCCGTAAAATTTACGCCGGAAGGGGGGCGGGTAACTTTGCGAGTATGGATGGAAAATAATCATGCCGTATTTCAAGTTGAAGATACCGGAATTGGCATTCCCGAACACCAGCGATCGCTTTTATTTCAAAAGTTTCAGCAATTGGATTCTTCCTACAATCGTCAATATGAAGGTACTGGGTTAGGATTGGCTTTAACTAAACAATTGGTCGAACTACATAATGGTCGCATTGAGGTAGAATCAACCGTAGGTTCTGGTTCTACTTTTACAGTTTGGCTGCCAGTCCAACCTGTTCCAACAAACATTAATTCTATCGGCTTGCGTTCGGTAAATGGCAATGAAACTTTGCCGATTAAACCTGCTGGACAAGTAGTTTTAATTGAAGATCGAGAAGAAGTGGCTATCCTAATTTGCGATATCTTGACATCAGCCAGTTATCAAGTAGTATGGTTAAGCGAAACAGCCAATGCAGTTGAACAAATCAAGTTATTAGAACCACGTTTAGCCATTGTCAATTTGCGGTTAATCGGCTTAGATGACTACGAAGTTACTCATTATCTGCGACACTCTTCTGCTACTCGCCAGATTAAAGTTTTGGCCTTAATTGCCGACGAAGTGCCGGAAGATTGGGAAAGCGATTTAGTCGCAACTATCGATGATTATTTGCCCCAACCCATCCACCCAGAAAAGTTATTACAAAAAGTTCTGGCTTTAGCCTCCGGCAACCAAAATTAAAGGAGTATGTCAATAATTTTAGCGTCCATTGCTAGCGGTGACGGGACGTTGTTCTTCAGCAACTTCTAAACCAAAAACGCGGCTAAAGGCTTTTTCCACTTTGTAACCAGAATCAATGGATTCTAGGGGATCTTTTCGCAGGCGATGGCGCAGGCAAAGAGGAATCACTCGCCGAATATCATTGATTGTAACTTCCTGCCGTCCTTCCAAAGCGGCGATCGCCTTTGCTGCCCGATTGCTAACAATATCTCCTCGCAACCCGTCTACATCTAGTTCTGAGCAAACTTGCGAAATTTTCACCCGCAGGTCATATTCAATTTTAACTGAGGGTAATAGCTCTTGGGCGCTAATTAGTTGTGCCTGCAAAGCTGATTGAGGAGTTTGATATTCTTCCAAAAAAGTTTGGGGATTGCGATCGAATTCTGAACGCTGTTCGACAATTTGCACTCGCAAAGTTGGTTCTTTAACTGTGCGAATTTCCGCGTGCATTCCAAAACGATCGAGCAATTGGGGACGCAATTCCCCTTCTTCGGGGTTGCCAGAACCTACTAGCACAAATCGGGCTGGATGGCGAATAGAAATGCCTTCTCTTTCCACAGTATTCCAACCACTGGCGGCAGAATCTAAAAGCACGTCTACCAAGTGGTCATCTAACAGGTTAACTTCATCAACGTAGAGAATGCCGCGATTAGCTTTGGCTAGCAATCCCGGCTCAAAGGCTTTGACACCTTCCGATAAAGCTTTTTCAATGTCAATCGTGCCACAAACTCGGTCTTCAGTTGCGCCTAGGGGCAAATCGACCATAGTGACTTTTTTCTTAGCTACTTTTAGGGAAGCACCACCGATCAATTGTTCTCGAACGACATCGCTCATAATATCAGGATCGGTGGGATGACTGTTGAAGGGGTCATCGGCTACCACATCAATTTCTGGTAGCAGGTCAGCGAGCGCTCGGATAGTGGTAGATTTGCCAGTGCCGCGATCGCCCATAATCATCACACCACCAATTTTAGGGTCAATGACATTTAGCAGCAAAGCCAGTTTCATTTCTTCTTGACCAACAATGGCAGTGAAGGGAAACACTACTCGACGAGCAGTTAGGGGCGCTTGGGCAGTTGGACTCATAAGATTAATAGGGAACGGGGAACAGGGAACAGGGGGGGGAGAGGGAATGAGGGAATTGGGAATGAGGGAATGAGGGAATGAGGGAATTGGGAATGAGGGAATGAGGGAATGAGGGAATTGGGAATTGGGAATTGGGAATTGGATTATGTTAACTAATACTATGTCTAAACCGTTGCGCTGGCAGCGGTCTAATTACTCGCCGCTGGCAAGGCAAATAGATATTTTCGGTGCAGCTGTAGAATTAATGTTCTATCTATGGCGCGATAACATCTTTTCTCATAATTCAACCGCGATGCGACAGCGCCGCGCTCAATGGTTAGTTAATAAGCTGCTTAATTTGGGACCCACGTTTATTAAAATTGGACAAGCCCTATCAACTCGGATTGATTTACTCCCTTTAGAGTACATTGAAGCTTTGGGGAAATTGCAAGACGGAGTACCAGAGTTTAGCACTGGGGAAGCGATCGCTCTCATTGAAGCAGAACTTGGTAAATCAATTCATACTCTCTATCGAGATTTTGATCGGTTTCCCTTGGCAGCAGCTAGTTTAGGACAAGTCCATAAAGCGCGGCTGCATACCGGAGAAGAGGTAGTTGTTAAAGTACAGCGCCCTGGATTAGAAAAACTCTTTAATTTAGACTTTAAAGTTTTACGGCAATTGGTTAATTTCTGCCAATATTATTTGCCTTGGACAAAAAGATATAATTTGGAAATGATTTACAATGAGTTTTTCACCATTTTATACCAAGAAATTGATTATGTCCAAGAGGGAAAAAATGCCGATCGCTTTCGGCAGAATTTTAGCAATTATCCCCTAGTTGTTGTTCCCCAAATATATTGGCAATATACTACCACCAAGGTTTTAACGATGGAGTATTTGCCCGGAATCAAAATTGATGACCGCGAAACCATCGAAGCTTGCGGTTTGAGCGTGAAAAAAATTAATCAGATTGGCATTTGCAGCTATTTAAAACAACTATTGCAAGATGGTTTTTTTCAAGCTGACCCCCATCCGGGAAATATGGCAATTACCCAGGATTGTCGAATCATTTTTTACGATTTTGGCATGATGGCAGAAGTACCAGCCTTGGCGAAGGAGGAAATGGTCAAGAATTTTTTTGCGGTGATGAAAAGAGATGCGGATCTGGTGGTAGATACCTTAATTAGTATGGGGCTAATTGAGCGAGTTGGCGATATGAAACCAATCCGCCGCATGATTACTTTTTTATTAGATCGCTTCCTGGAAAAGCCGATTGATATTAAAGCTTTTGGGGAAATGAAAATCGAAATCTATGCCATGTTTGAACAACAACCATTTCGATTGCCGCCCCAAATGACGTTTATTTTAAAAGCTCTAACTACTTTAGATGGGATTGCTAGAAAGCTCGATCCAGAATATAATCTGATGGTTTGCGCTCAACCCTTTATTAAAAGTATTACTGTTTCTTCCGGTAAGGGGAAAGCGATTGGGGAATTGGCAAGACAAGCTAGGGATCTTATTAAATATAGGCTGCAACAACCGAGTGCGGGAGAAGTCCTAATTCGGCGCTTAGAGGAAAAAATCGATCGGGGAGAGTTTGAATTAAGGGTTAAATCCCTGGAAAGCGATCGCACTCTCAAAAGAATCAATTTAGCTCTAAAAAGTTTAATCTATGTCTGCCTCACCGGATTTACTTTATTATCTGGGGCAGTATTATTAGTGGGCGGGTATAAAGGAGGTGCGATCGCTTGTTTGACCATTGCTGCTTTAGCATTCCTCGCCTTAGTCCGTTCTTTAGTGGATTTAAAAGTCCGGGAAAAACTAGATAGATTTTTGGAAAAATAGCAGATCGAAAAGAGGGAGGGAAGTTTTTAAAAACTTCCCTCCCTCTTCAAATTGCTGGATACCCCCAGGGGAATTCGAATCCCCGTCGCCTCCGTGAAAGGGAGGTGTCCTAGGCCTCTAGACGATGGGGGCGCGTGTTTCGCACCTTTATTACAATAACCGATGCGATTTTAATTTGTCAACCCCCTGAACCAAAATTTTTTCCAGGAATTATTTGGCTAAGGATTTCAGCACCCAACCCAGGATAACGCCTAATCCACCAAAGCGCACTGCCTGCCAAAAGGGTTCTTTAATACTGCTCCAATTGAACAGGCGGCTTTCTAGGGTGAGTTCAATGGCTTCTAGCTGCTCTTTGATTTGGTGCAGTTCTTGGCGCAGGTGCTGGTTTTGGCGAGTTTGGCGGATTTCCCGTTGCCGCTCTTGCAATTCGGCTTGGCGCGACTGACTTTGTTGGACTTCAGCATAGCGCTCTTTTAGGGATAGGAGCGATCGCTCTACTTCGGCAATCTCTTCGGCAAATTCCGCTTCTGAGTTCGGGTTTTCAATGGGTTCTGGTTGAGCAGATTCAGGACGGGTCATCAGAAAAATGGGTTGGAAACCCCGTGCTTTTAGCACGGCTTTACATTAAGATAGAAATGACACATTGACCTCGAAAGGTGGGTGAAACTCCCAGTAGTGGGACGCTGTAGTTAAAAGGCAGCTAGCCGAAATGGTTAGTTCGGTACTTCGGTACTCTACCTCTAGCCCCTACAAGCAAAGCCGTCCGAGCGAGTGAATCAAGCCATACCAAAAAAGTAGACCCAATGGTGGTAACACCGGAGGGAGTAGTGGCAATTGGCATCGCCAAGGGAGTAGGAGTGGTGTCCTAGTTCGTACACAGTGGTTTTCCATGAGTGCCTTCCTGAAGAATCCCCGTGCCTTTTCTCAGGGGAGTGTCAAAAGATAAACTAAGAATAAATCTAAGGTAACTTCAGTATGCCCGAATCAACCCAGCTTTCTCAACTTGCCAGTCTGAAAGAATTCAGCAGTCTAGAATTGGCGCAAGCTTTGGCAGAAAGTTTAGCGATCGCTCCCCCAGACTGGCATCGGTTAAAATCGAATCGTTCGGCACGCGCCGCCGAGCAAGCCGCTGCCGCGCTGGTTTTCCTGTTGAAAGATCAACCCCAAGAAGCTCTATCTCGGTTTAGTACCACCGTTGGTTGGCTCGATCGATCCATCTCCGCGCCTCCTTGCGAACACCACGGACAACGCCATTAAACTCACCCAAGTCCTCGGTTAGGAACGTTGATTTAATCATATACTTATCAAGCTGAAACTTTAAGCCTGTTAAGTATGGAAGATTATCAAGGCGCTTTCATAGAACGCCACACTGATACCGAAACACTATGCCAATCTGGTAGAAAAATCGCCGCCATGCACTTTGGTGGTATAACCATCGAGTGTCTATTAAAAGCGATGATTTTTGCATCATTACCAAAGGGTGCTACTCAGGAATGGATGAATGACTCCAACAATCCTGGACATACGATTACGAATCCAAAACATAGCTACCACGAAGCATTAAGACGGCATAATCGACTTAGATCGAGAATTGAAAGTTTTCCCACAGTCCGAAGATGGCTAGATGAAGTAGAAAATCCCATCAGCCAACATTTCATAGATATCCGCTATTCTGGCATTGATCCTGATGATACAAAATACAAACGCTGGTTAAACGCATATCAGCGTCTCAGAAAATGGTTGCAAAAGCAAGCAACTCAACTTTAAGGGAGGTTAAAATGCAAGAAAACTGGCAAGTGCTGCTTAAGCGGGATATTACCAACAAATATGTCCAGAATCCGCCCAAAGATTGGGTTGATGTTAATATTTCTACATCTGGCTTGTTGAATCTAACGATTGTCAGCGATCGCTTTATCGGTTTATCCATGCCCCAGCGCAAAGCTGAAATTTCTAGCTTACTTCAATCTCATCTTCCTCATTTATCTCCGGGATTTCTCTCCCTATATACCCTTCAAGAAGCCGAATCCCTCAATATTTCCCCACCCCAGGTTTCCAATCCAGTCTTAGTCAATACTTGGCAAGATTTAGCTATTCAAGCTGCAAATCCCCAAAATCAACCTCAACTACCCCAGCCAGAACTTAGCTTACCCAGAACAGTAACATTTTATTCCTTTAAAGGAGGAGTCGGACGCACTACCGCATTAACTCATGTGGCGGCAATTTTAGCCATGCGGGGGCTTAAAATTGTAGCTGTTGATTTAGATTTAGAAGCACCTGGATTGAGTACAGCATTCAACCTCAAACCCCAACCAAAATATGGGATTGTTGACTATTTTTATGAGCGTTCCTATTTGCCAGATGGAGTAAAACCGAGTATTTCAATTGCAGAAATATTTGGTGAAGTAAAATTCCCTAATGCCACCGGAAGATTATTTGTGGTTCCGGCTGGTTTTCTCGATCTTGATTATATCTCTAAAGTTGACGATCTCCACGCTACTACTATTATTGATGGAAATAAAAGTCTTTGGTCTATTTTTAAAGAAGAAATCCAAGAACAATTAAAACCAGATATTCTCTTGGTTGACTCAAGAACTGGAATTAATCAATGGGGAGCGATATCATTAATCGAAGCCGCTGACGAAGCCATCATTTTTCTTTTCCCTAACGAACAAAACAAACAGGGAATAGAATTACTCTTGCAATCGCTTCAGAGCCTAAAAAGTCTATCAATTAATTTTGTTTTTTCTCCAGTACCAGATCTTACCAAAACTGGCTTGTCGAAAGTAAAGAAAGTTTATAAATCTTTGCTTGAAAACATTAAAACATTCCCCAGTGAAAATGAAGACAACGACTTCGATAAATCTGAACTAGAAATACCAGAACCTTTGGTAGTGCCTTACCTACCAACAATTGCTTTAGCAGAAAACTATCCTGTGCCAGCTTTACTAGATTATTATAATAAAATTGCTAACTTGATTGATGAAGAAACTGATGAACTCCAACGCAGAAATATTTTAACTAATTCAGAAAAACGTTGGCCAATCATTGAAAGTCTACAATTTCCTGAAGTAAATGCCGCTAATACAAAAAATTTGAGTTTACTATTTCAGCGCACCACTGATTTTGAAAAATTTTTAGACGATACAACCTGTTTGATAAGAGGAAGAAAAGGAACAGGGAAAACTGCACTATATTCCCTTTTCCTAAAACACAAAAGCGTTGCTCAAAAACTAGCTCATGGACGCTTGGATAATACCACATTTTTGTCAGCACATGGCAGTTTTAAGGAAAGCCGTCCCTCTCGTGATGAATTCCAAACTATTCATGAGAATTTGCAAGAAAATAATGGATCGTGGGAATCTTTTTGGAGAGCTTATTTACTGCTAAGATGTTATCAAGAAGATTTATTTAAGTTCCCTAGAGATAATAAATTTAGCGAACTGAAAGAAATTATTAATAAGTTGTCTAAAGATAGATGGCAGTACGAATGTACCGAGGCTTTAATCGAATTATCTACTCGTTCTCATCTGCGACTTATAGTTAAAGATACCATAGATATCATAAATCAAAAAGCTCAAGATAATTCTCAAAAATTGTGGTTTCTTTACGATGATTTAGATGAGGATTTTCGGAAAGTAGGAGAACTAAGGCAGCAAGCTCTGGCTGGATTATTCCAATTAATTCAGTCTTGTGATGCTAATAGATTAAGGGCAATTAGGTTTAAAATCTTCTTAAGAGAAGATATCTGGAATCGTTTAATTTTTGACAATAGAAGTCATTTTAATGGTCGTGATATTCTCTTGCAATGGAATAAGATTGATTTTCTTCGTTTAGCATTACGCCAAGCAATGCAATCTAATACTTTCAAAAGTTTAGTTGACAGATTTTCTCCGATTGCTATTGAAAGTATTGATAAAGCCAGTGAAGAAGAAATTGACAAAGCTTTAGAATTGCTTTGGGGCAGTCGTCGCAGAATAGGTGATAAAGCTAAATATGTATCTAGATGGGTTTATGAACGATTAACAGACTCAAGCGGTACTACTTTTCCTAGAAGTTTAAGCATATTACTAGAAGGAGCGAAAGAGCAAGAATTAAGTTATAAAGGAAAATCATCAATTCAACCACCAACCGATCGTTTACTGCGAAGTAAATCTTTAGAAGTTGGGTTGAAGAAAGCATCAGAAAAACGCTGTGAAGAAATTAAAGAAGAATATCCTGATTTGACTCAATTTTTTGATTATCTTAAGGGAGAATCAGCTTTTTTAGAAAGACAACAACTGGAAGAAATATGGCATAAATCAGCTTATAATACAGAAGTAAACTTTGAGGAATTCGCTTCTTCTCTAGGCGAAATAGGCATTGTTGAATGGCGGAAAAAAGAACAACGCTATAAATTTGCGGACATATATGTGTATGGGTTTGAAATGGATCGCAAAGGAGCAGTTTAGGACTTTATCCGTGGTTGCCGCCAAAAGCGGTGGTTTAATTGCTTGCAGAGTCGTAATTCTGTGCCTTGGGAATTCCAGTGAACTTGGTCAAAAATTTGATGAAGGATGCACATACCCCTACCATTCTCTGCCTCATCTTGGGGGAGGGAAGCATAAGCGTCATCTGAGCAAATATGAGGTGGCGCAAAACCAGCCCCTTCATCGGAAATTTCCCACCAATATTGGTTGTCTTTCACCGAAAAGCGAACAACCACTGTCTTACTGGGATCGAGCTTATTGCCGTGTTTAGCAGCGTTGACTAATGCTTCTTGCAGCCCTAGTCGTAATTCCGCCTGCCATTGCGCCGGAATTTGGGCGAGGAGGATATCTAAAATTGGACAAAGATAGAGTGTGGAAGCGAAGCTAATCGTACCCCAGTTGCGTTCAAGCTGATGCGGTGAAATAGCAATCACTTAAAAAACCTCTAGGTGTAATGTACTAAACTGGAAACTCCGAGCGATGGATAATCGCGATTTTTCTAGCATCATTATTTTCTAAGCCGCAGTTTCGGCTGTTAATGCTGGAAGTAGTTTCTCCTTGGGCGATCGCAAGCTAAAATTACCCTGAAATTCGCATAGGAGAAACTAACCTTTCCGATGTATTAGCCGACTAAAAGCCAACTAACTAGCGGATAGGGGAGAGTAATTCCAAATTCTTACCTCTAGAGGAGTGGCTTTTGATTACCAAAAATAATCAAAAGGTTCACTTCTACTATTCTATCAAAACTTGCTAAAAACACCAAATCTTTTTTTCTAATCTATTTACCCCACCTGCCCTTCCTAGCTGAAAAGCTTGTCAAACAAGGTTTTCAGCCTATCGGAGTCCCAGGCACTAGGCATTTGGATTAGATGTGGAAGGTTCTGGCTTCTTGCCAGAATTGCGGACATTGATAATTTTGCCCAGCAAATCAAACCAAAAGGGCGCACCCATCGACATCGCGATGCCGCTAACTATCCAACCAAAAAACCGTCTCAACCAGCCAAAAGAAAAGCCATAAATTTGCCAATGAGCGCTTTCTTCCTCTTGTTGCTTAATATTTTCTTCGCTTCTACCTAAAGGCAAGGAAACTCCGGCTAAACTATGATTAACATCCTGGCGAATACAATCTAACTGGGAATTTTGTTGTTCTGGACTGGCAGAAGTTGGACAATTAACTACCGTCTTACCTGCATTTTCTACAATGGCATTGCGGAGTGCCGAATCTTTTGACAGCCGATTAACTATATGAAAGGTATCAGCATTAGCCACAAAAGCAATCAAAAAGCCAATCACAAAAGCTACCCCTTTGGCATTGCGTTTATAAACGCCAGAGGCTCGCTCCATTGAGCGATCAAACCAGGTTTCAACCTCTTTTTGAAATTGATATAGTTCGTCTTCTGTTTTAGCAGCGTTTATTTGCGCTCTATTCGCCAAGGCTGACAGACTATTTTGAACTTGTTTCGGGAATTTACTGGAAATAAGGTGGATTTTTTGTTCTATCCCCTGATAAATTTTGTAAGCCGCAGTATTTTCATCACCCAGATCTTTTTTGATGTCTTCATATACTTCATGGCTAGTATTTAGCATATTGATAATTTGGCTAATCCTAGGTTTCAATCTTTGCCCTACTTCATCTATATCGATAAAGACATTATCTTCCAATTCCTTTAATTTATTCACAAACTTTTCTTGGGCAGTAGTTTCATTTTCTTGATTAAATTGACTGCTGGAATTCTCAATGAATTTATGCAATCCTTTTTGCAGCATCATCAAGGCATTTTTAATGCTGATTTTACGAGAATCAAAAAGGTTGAAAATATCATCAAAGCTGCTGCTCAATTCTTCAAGTCGATCGTTAAGTTGTTGGCGAGTTTCATCACAGATATCTGTTGTTTCATCAATTAGAGTTCTAATTTTAGCTTCGATTTCGTTGTCCTCTAGTTTTTTCAAATTTAATGAATTTAGATCGTGAGTGATTTCCGGGGTTTTGAGTTTTTCCATCAGAGTGCTGGCGAATGTTTCGGCAGGAATGTATGATGGAGCGCTGGTTCGATCTTTACCATTCTCATCTTTCCCCAAATCATGTTTAGCTCCAGTTATTTTCCGGGAAATGCCGCCAATCAGCCAAGTAATTTGCCGAAAGAAAAGAGCTATGCCACCTTTAGCTTCTTGGTTAATATTTTTGATTAAGGGATTATTGTATAAATCATTAACAATGTTTTTTACGGATTCATCTTCGGGAGTACCTTCTCCACCCGTCAGGAGAATTTCTACCGATTTTTTTAAGTGGACGGCTCGCCATTGCAAGAGGGTGGTCAACAGTTCCTGGATTTCCGATGATAGCAAGCTGAGGATTAAGTAAATAAAAATTAATCCGATGGCAATATCTAGAATGAGAGGGAAATTCATGATTTTGACTCCAATTAATAATGCTAGAGTAGAAAATTATGCAAAAATAACCGACATTGCTAGTAGTGTAAGGGCTACCCGTTCAAGCGATCGCATCGCTTAAAATAAATTCAACTAGACCAGCAGGATTGCCCCACTGTAGCGGTACTCCGCTCAGTGTGGGTAGTTGACACAATATATGCACCCTGGTTCGCTACGATGGATCGTCAAACTTTTGCTGGGGGTGGGGCAAAAAACCGCCTTCGTTGGGGAGAAAACTGGACAGAAGTATGTTTGGGGCTAGGTTTGTTCCTAGCTGCTCTGGTGCTATTTGGGGCAAACTTGGGCAGTTTGCCGTTACAGACGGTTGAAGGTGCGATCGCTGAAACAGTAAATCAAATTTGGCAGGATGAAAATGGCTGGCAGGCATGGTGGCAACTGGGGAGAGAACCACCAACATTATTATCGCTGGCGATCGCCTTTATTTACTCTCTTGCCGGAACCAGCCTATGGGCGATGCGCTTGCCCAGTGCATTGCTGGCAGCCTTATCAGTAACTCTAGTTTATGGGATGGGGCGAGAACTTTTTCCGACTCGACTGCCCGCCATTTTCGCCGCCGGAGTCTATTTAACCTTACTACCAATAGTGCAAGCCGGACGGTTAGCCACTTTAGACAGTGCAATTTTGTGCTTTTGGACTTGGACAATTTACTGCCTGCTGCGATCGCGGCGGGATTTGCGCTGGGCGGTAGGTATTGGTATGGTTTTAGGATTAATCTGCCTCACCAAAGTAGAATTTGGGTTATTATTAGGCGCGATCGCCCTAGTCTTTTTACTCTGGGATACTCCCCGGCTACTCACTTCCGGATATCTGTGGATGGGTTTCCTACTAGGTATTTTTCCCCTCGCCTTCTGGGAACGTTTGCCAATCCTCTATAGCTATCAGACACTGGTGAATTCCGGAATACTGCCCCCTTTTTGGCAACCCGCAGGTCAAGAGAGTAGTTCCCCTTGGTACTATCTATTAGAAATGGGTAAATATACTTGGCCTTGGGCAGTATTTTTCCCCCATAGCTGTCAACTAATTTGGGAAAATCGGCACTTCAGTTGGGCAAAATTGGCGATCGCTTGGACTATCATTTATCTCTGTGTCCTCTCCCTCTTACCCGCGAAATTATCCTCCCATCTCCTGCCCATTTATCCCGCCCTCGGATTAATAGTCGGCGCTCAACTAGCTGAAGCTTGGGATTGGAGTTTGAGTCGCCCCTATCCCCGCACTTGGATTTTGGGTTTGGGATGGTTGGGTTTAACAGGTTTATTTGGCAGTCTTTATTTTGGCTCTTTAGCTACCCCCATTGACTGGTATTGGCAAATAGTTCTAGCGTCAGCCGCTTTTACTTGTTTAATTGCTACCATGCTTTTAATCCAAAGAGACAAACAATTTATTTTGATTTTGCTCTGGGGTTCATATATTTCCCTGTTACTTTCTATTGCGGCTGTCCATTAAAATCTAAGTTTTCTTATGACCGCCATCCCTCCCTCAGATCCGCTACATTCGGAATCATCTGTTTCAACAAGTAGCGATCGCCATCTCACTAGCATTCTCAATCGCCTGCAACCCTCCCCAGAAACTGTTGTCCTACTGCTGGCTGTCTTAATTGGCAGTGGTGCTGGCATGGGAGTGGTGACATTTCACTATTTAATTCAATCTATCCACAGTTTGATGCTGGAAGATTTGATGGGAAAAATCTCCGGCTGGGGTGACTGGACTTTAGCCTGCATTCCCACCCTGGGAGGATTAATTGTCGGCTTAATGCGCTGGCGCTGGCCCGATTTTGGCCCCAATATGGCTTCTTTAATTGCCGCAGCCCAAAGCGGACGGGAATTGCTCCCCATGCGTCCGGTGACTAAAATGGTGGCAGCTTCTGTTTCCCTAGGGAGTGGAGCCTCCCTCGGACCAGAGGGGCCGAGCGTCGAAATTGGGGCAACTTTTGGAATGCTCCTCGGTCACATTCTCCAAGTTTCCCGCGAAAGGCAACAATTACTTTTAGGTGCGGGGGCAGCAGCTGGTTTAGCCGCTGGATTTAATGCCCCGATTGCCGGGGTTTTCTTTGCCCTAGAAATCGTTTTAGGCACTACTTTCGCCACTTCCGCCGCCAGTGTTGTCCTGTTGGCAGCGGTGGTAGCCTCATTAATTGCCCAAATTGGGTTAGGGGCGCAGCCTGCTTTTGCCCTGCCTGTTTACGAAGTCCGCAGTCCCCTAGAATTGCCTTTATACCTGGGACTGGGCTTATTAGCTAGTTTGGTATCTCTCGGCTATACCCAATTAATTCAATTAGCTCGGAATGCCTTTCGCGGTCAAGTCCCTGGCTTTAGTTGGTTGGGGCGCTTGCCTCGGCCTTGGCATCCCCTGTTGGGGGGGTTGTGTATTGGTTTAGTAGCTTTAAAATTACCCCAAATCATGGGCATTGGCTACGAAACCATTGAAGCTATGCTGCAAGATGTAGAGTTTTCCTTGCGCTTGCTGGTCATACTATTATTAACCAAATTAATTGTTACTGCTATTAGCTTGGGAAGCGGTTTAGTGGGAGGAGTTTTTGCCCCAGCGATGTTTTTAGGAGCTTCTTTGGGAGCCGCCTATGGCAAAATTTTGGCAGCAATTCTACCCGCAACTACCTTTAATATTGCCGCACCGCCCGCCTATGCGATGGTGGGGATGGCAGCGGTACTAGCTGGAACAGCGAGAGCGCCCCTAACTTCAGTTTTGTTAATGTTTGAGTTGACTAGGGATTACCGGATTGTGCTGCCTTTGATGGCGGCGGTGGGTTTAAGTATGTGGTTGGTGGAGCGGTGGAAACCGACACCAAAAAACCAGAATTTGCAACAGTTGGAGTTGAATGTGGAAAAAGACCCCAATCTGGAAATTTTGGCCCAAATTACTGTCGCTGAGGCGATGCAACAGCCAGCGATGTTATTAAATGGTTCCCTATCAGTATTGGAAGCTGGTTTGGCGCTGACTGCTGCTCAATGCCGCAGCGCTTTAGTAGTCAATGAGGCGGAAGAATTGTTGGGAATTGTCACTTTACAGGATATTGACCGGGCAATTTCTCTCTGGGAACGTTCCGCGATCGCGACCACGGATCAAAATATATCTACTGCCACTAACCAGTTAGCTCACCAACAGTTAACAGATATTTGTACAGCAGAAATTCTCTATGCCTATCAAGATGAATCGGTTGCCGAAGCTCTAGGCCGAATGGCAGCGCGAGGACTTCATCAACTACCAGTCATCGACCGCCAGCACCCCAAGCAAATTATTGGGGTTTTAGAGCAGGATGGCATTGCGTTAGCTGGCAATTTGGCAGGTACGCGCCAAGCATTGCTCCGCCATCTCCCGATACCCCAGGTAGCTGAAAAATTACCCCTGCCAGAACTCCAACAGCTAGTTTGAAGTACCTTATATATGGGAGAGATAGGGAATGCGATCGCACTCCCTATCTTTCTTTTATGCGTCGTCGTCGTCGTCGTCTTCTTCGTCGTCGATGATATCTCCTTCTCGATCGAGTTGCCGCAGATGAATGTGTTTGCGACCCAAGGAAATTTCAAATTCATCCCCAGGATTCAAGCCCATCTGTTTTGTATAAGCAGAACCAATGAGGAGATTGCCGTTGGATTGCACGCTAATCCGATAGCTAGCGCTGCGACCGCCGCGACCATTAGATGTTTGTTTGCTGTCTAGCTCAATTCCCTCGGCATCTATGAGGGCATTGAGGAATTTCATCATATTCACCCGCTCAACATTACTTTTGGTAATGGTGTAGTAGCCGCAGGCTCTGGCTTTTTCTTCTTTGCTGAGGCTTTCTAGTTCCCTGACTTTTTTAACCAGGTCTTCGCCGATCAGCGGTTCGATTTTTTTCTTTTTATTCATCAACTTGAAGTGAAAACTACTAATTCAGACAGTGGACGGTGTTCTTACCTACTTGATATCAAGCCGGGAGAACGAATCTTTAGCTTGACATCAATACACTAAACTATATTACACCGATAATGTCAACTTGTTTCCAGCGATCTTCTCGATCTGTTCCTTTGGACTAAAACGATCAATCGGGGCGATTAAGTGTCAAGATCTGAGGACAGGGGAGGGGGGAAACTGAGGAACAGGTATTGCCTGCAAGCTGTAACTTACCCCCCACCAATTCCGCTTAAAAGTGTTGGTATCCTGCCGGAATACATCAAAGCTCAAAAATTAAAAATTATGAAGCTGACGACTCGCGGACACTATAGTGTTAAGGCAATGCTAGACTTGAGCTTGCAACCGAACAAGGGATTAACCTCAGTCAAAGCGATCGCCCATCGGCAAGATTTACCCGCGCCCTATTTAGAAAAGTTACTGATGGAATTGCGCCGCGCTGGTTTAGTCGAGTCCATCCGAGGATCGCAAGGGGGATATCAACTGGCGCGATCGCCCGATCAAATTTCCCTAGGAGAAATCTTAGAAGCAGTCGGTGAAACAATTGAACCCCTGCCTCACCACGCTCCAGATGCCAAACAAGCAGGAGATTGGGTGACTTTTAGCCTGTGGCAAAGGTTGCATCAAAAACTGAAGGAATCCCTCTACAGTATTTCTTTAGCAGACCTGTACTATGATGCCCGCAGTTGGCAAGCCGCCCAAGGCCAAGAAACCAGTTTTATTATCTAAAAGAATCGCGATCGCCAGATCCTTACCCTTTGTCCAAGCAGAGATACATTAACCTATCTTATAAGTATCGAGGGAAAAATAAAGTTTTGGTAAAAATATTGGATAGCGATCGCTATCCAATATCGCAAAAATAGAATTATGATCTATTCTGGTGGCAATAAATTCTGCTCGCTGAGGCTGCTATGGGCGCAACGCTACAACAAATCGCTACATATTTGGACAATCGCGGATGGACTTATCGTTTAGAGGAAGAAGCCGCCAGGATTATTACTGGCGTACAAGCTGATAACCTTAAGGACTTCCTAATCATTGTCCAATTGGATGAAGATGGGGAATTTTTCAAGCTGTTTGCTCCCCAAGTGATTTCTCAAATTGAAGACAATCCCTACAAAGCAGCAATCTTGGAAACCATGCTCTGCATTTCCTGGGAAACCAAAATGCTCCAATGGGAGTACGACCCCACTGATGGCGAAATCCGCGCCATTATTGAATTTCCTTTAGAAGATTCTATTCTTACTGAAAGACAATTTAATCGCTGTTTAGCTGGCTTGGTGCAAATTGTCGATGACGTAGCCATGCCGAGATTAACTGCTGTGATGGAAACAGGCAAAGACCCCGGCGATACCGATGTCGGGGAAAGACTGCTGCTCACTTTGCAAGAAGAAGCGCCGGGATTGCTTTCGATCTTAGAGAAAGCCATGAATGCCCGCAAGTATCGGGGACTTGCTCCCGACTCAGATTAGTCTGAGAAGATTGCTATTCATCTCCGTTACGGCTGTAAGGTTTAAGGGGAGATGAATGGCAACCAATTGCTCAGAAATATTGCTCCTTGTGTTAAAATCAACTTGGTTTGCAGCAACAATGTCCAGTCAAGCCAAAGCTATAATGCGGTAATGGGCAGAAAACATCCGTGGTTAAAACCACCTGCGTCTTTTTTCCACGATCGCGAAGACAGCGACTGAGTTTCCAAACATCCGATATTTTCTTATGACATCCTATGCAACTTCCAACGCCAAGGCAGAAATGAGCGAACTCCGGCGTTTGAAAGGCTTACTGCCTCCAGAATTACAGAGTTGGGTCACGGTGGAGGGAACCACGGAGGTTAATCCGCCCCTGCTCCGCTGTGAAGAAATTGGCAAGGATCAGGTTGAAATCCAAGTGGACTTAGTTCGCTGGGAACAACTAGCCCTAGATCAACGCAACTTGCTGTTTTGGCACGAAGTAGCCCGAATTCAAAACGATACTATTCCCAGAGATGGTTGGGAAATGGCAGCCCTCGCCATTGGGTTAGGTGGGGCAGTGGGGGAACTATGGGTACAGGATGGTTTGCTACTGCTATTAGCTTTAGCCCTGTGCGGCGTTTCTGGTTGGCGGCTATACCAAAAAAATAATGGGGAACGCACTTTAAAGGAATCAGTGGAAGCGGACGAAAAAGCGATCGCTCTGGCTACCCGTTTTGGTTACTCCCTGCCCAATGCCTATAAGAGTCTTGGTAGTGCTTTAAAAGCTGTGATTGAGCAAACACCTAAGAAAGGATTGCGGAGCAGGTACGAAGCCCGACTGCAAGCGCTCAAGCGCAGTGCAGCCAAGGCGAAAGCCAAGGTAAAATCTGGCAGAGAAGATTTGGTTTAAGAAGGGAATTTTGAATTCAAAATTCAAAATTCAAAATTCAAAATTAATCAGTATTTAGTAGGGTGCGTTAGCGCAGCCCTTTACTCGTTACTCGTTCCCAGGCTCTGCCTGGGAATGCCCATTGAGAGGCTCTGCCTCGTATGAGCGCCAAGCGAGGCAGAGCCTCTGGATTAGGTTCCCAGGCAGAGCCTAGGAACCAGTTAACCAGTTACGGGGGAACGGACACGGTTATTGCATGAATAATATCACTCAAAAAAGCCCAAAGTCAACAGCCTACGCAGAGCCTCTATATATAGCGTTTTGTAGGGGCAATCCCCCCGTGGTTGCCCCTATTTCTTGAGATGTATTTCAAAGTTGCCCTAACATTTTGTGCGTCTGGGGCAAAACTCTCACCTGCTTCAACTGACGCTTCATCAAAGCTTGCCATTCCAGTACCTGTTCTGGAGAGGGTGGCAAAAGAACGGGCGGGGGAGCTTGCCAACGGTCTATTTCCACCGCAGTTAGCGGGGTGATAGGCTGGAGAAATACCGGGATTTGAGGACTAACTAGGGCAACCAATGACGCGGCTTGCAATAGCTCATCAGTTTTGGTAATACTGGCGATCGCGATCTTCACAAATACCTCTACCCCGCCTTCGTAACAAAGCTTTAAAAATTCCCCGTGGGCTTGCCAACAGTTTTCCCCACTGGTATTAGGTAACTTAATATCCATGCCAACGGAGTCTAGATAGGTTAAGATTGTTGCCAATTGGCTAGGACGATGACCACCAGTTTCCAGATAGACAGGCAATCCGGTAGATTTGCGAACTTGGGGCAGAAAATCAACTAAAAATGGGGCGTGTAACAGCGGTTCTCCCCCAGTTATACTAATACTATCGTGCAGCCCAGGTTGGTCTTGTCGCATCACCCATGCCAGTAAACTATCTAATTTAACTGGGTTATCATGGGTAGCAAAATCCCGCTGCCCAGGCGTTTGCTCAATCCGACAAGTAGCTGGAGCTAGCCACGTATGGGCGCTATCGCAAAAACGACAGCGCAAGTCACAGAAGGCAAATCGAATAAAAATTTGTCTTGTCCCAGCATTCAGTCCTTCCCCTTGGATAGCAGAAAAAACCTCAATTAGCTGTGCAGTTTTATAAATCATTGAACAATTAATCCCACCAAAATAATAATTTTTGATGAAGTTGAAGTACGTGCGACACAATATTTGTCATAACCACCATTGTTGCTATCACCTAAAGAATCGCCCATGGCTGGCCTAACTCCAGAGACGGATTTTCCCATCGCCTTCTTTAACCAGACTCCCCTAGTGCAACTGCCCCCCCGCTTAAGCGTACTAGAGGCGGTAGCGTTTAAGAACACTTGCCAGCAATTCCTGCTGCCGACTGCTGTACCCACAGAAATTATTCTCGACTTTAGTCAAACCACTTTCATGGATAGCAGCGGCGTGGGAGCCTTGGTTAGTAACTTAAAGCTAGCGCGGGAAAAGCAAGTGAAGCTGATCCTCCGCAATGTTCGCCCCCAGGTGAATGCAGTCTTAGAAATGACTGGACTTGACCAAATTTTAACTATTGAAGTTACAGAAGCGGCTAGGGATACCCCCACAGACCGCCATAGGGAAGACCAGTTACCAACTACCCATCCCTCGGTTCGTTCCTGGGTGAAGCGGTTGATCGATATTGTGGGGGCAATAGTAGGCTTAGGGATTACTGCGGTGGCTCTAGGCCCAATTGCGATCGCCATCAAATTAGACAGTTCTGGCCCAATCTTTTTTAGCCAAACCCGCTGCGGTTGGTTAGGCAAGCATTTTCGGGTTTGGAAATTCCGCTCCATGTGTACTAATGCGGAGGAGTTAAAAGCTAAAATTGAGAACCAAGCTCAAGGGGCGTTTTTCAAAAATGAAAAAGACCCCAGAGTAACGAAAGTGGGTCGCTTTTTGCGTCGTACCAGTTTAGACGAATTGCCGCAATTTTGGAACGTCTTAAAAGGGGATATGAGTTTGGTCGGAACCAGACCTCCCACTCCCGATGAAGTAGAGCGCTATGAAGTTCCAGAATGGCAGCGGCTAGATGTCAAACCGGGCATGACTGGGGAGTGGCAAGTAAATGGGCGATCGCAAGTTCTCAATTTTGAAGATGTGATCCGTCTTGATCTCCGCTATCAAAAAAACTGGAGCTTGCTCTACGACATCAAACTGATCGTGAAAACCATTTTAATTTTGTTCAACAAAAATAGTGGCGCTGTCTAATTCCCCTCCGAAATATTCATCTCTTCAGGTGCAGACTGATTTGTCAGCTTTAGAAAAAGTTTTGCAGTGGTTTGAGCAGTTTTATTTGTCTCCTCTACCTGCAAAAATTTGGGAAGACTGTCAGCAAGTCCTCGTGGAAGGCTTTACTAATGTGGTGCGCTATGCCCACCAGCATTTGCCTTCCACCACTAATATTGATATTGAATTAGCAATTTTTGATTGCTATCTAGAAATCAAAATTTGGGATTGGGGACATCCCTTTGATTGGCAAGGGGAATTACAAAGGAGATTAGAAGAAGAAAATATCGAGCAAGAAGGGGGACGGGGATTAATCTGGATCTATCGACTCACCAATGATGTACAGTATTTCCGCACTCGCGACCATCGCAATTGTCTATTAATGCGGAAAAATCTCCCTGGTTAAAATTCATGGGTGGGATATTGGATGAGTGAGAGCGTTTAGTTAAGGCGTTACATGATTAGTAAAACTGAATTCATTAGTCTTTTTAGTAGCAGCTTTTGGAAGAAAATCATTGATGAAACTTTAGTTCCATACCTGCAAGACACAAAACCTAATAAAACAGAAACGATTGAGAAACTCTATGATGATATTAATCATAGACACTATTATCCTGGACTGCCACGCGAGTATCTAGTTTTTGATAAACACAATTGCGTGTCAAGAATAGTACCAGTCTTTGATTTGCGTGAAAACTGTACATATTACTTCTGTATCAAACAACTAGAACAAGCTATTGCACTTAATCGGGTTGATGGAACATTCGGAGGGTGGAGTTTAGGCAATCCAATCCGAAAAAGAGAAGAGGAGGAGTTACAAGAACTGACACCTCCTTCACCAATTCCTCAAAACAGCTATAACTCATTTAAATGGTCAGAAAATTGGAAGGAGTTTCAAAAACGTGCTTATCTTTATAGTCAAAATCAAAATCACTGCTTTTTTCTGGAATTTGATATTGCAAATTTTTATGACACAATTAATCTTTCTCTTTTAGAAGATAAAATTAGACTGATCACTGTTTCCAAAGATGCTTTTGTAGTTGATTTACTTTTTCACTTCCTTAGAAACTGGAATCGCAGATTTGAAAGATATTCGCAGAAATCTGTAGGAATACCACAAGATGAAGTTGGTGACTGTTCTCGCATTTTAGCCAACTTTTATTTACAGGATTATGATGCTTTTATGAAGGCTCAATGTGACAATAACAGGGCTTGCTATCTTAGATATGCTGACGATCAAATTATTATGGCTCATAATGAAGAAATTGCTTATGAAATTCTTTTTGAAGCTTCAAAAGAGCTATTCAAAATTAATCTAAATATCAATTCTAGTAAGGTTAAACCTTTTTATTCCAGAGAAGATTTTTATAAATACTGGGCTTTTGAACTTTTTGAATTACTGGATGATCCTAACAATGTGGATAAAGTTAATCAAGGAATAGAGCTTTATTTTAAATGGCTCGATGATGGAGTCCACTTCCGTCATGATTCTGTATTACGCCGAATAGTTAGTGTTGGTCTTTCCATAGTAAAACCTCATTTAAAACATAGGCTGATGTCGGAAATCAGGATTTCCAGAGAGCGAAATTATGAAACGTATTGATGAACTCACTCTAAGATTAAGCTAGTGGGGTTCAGAAAAAGCTATAAATCACATAATTGCTTCCATGACTACTCCTGATAAACCCTATATACGCTACAGATCGGCATCTTGGTAGAACTCCTCTAAATTCTGTTGCTGCAAGCGCCGGGAAATGCGCCGATATTTTTTAGTGTCTAACTTCGGTTCATACTGACTCTGACCTTTACCCTTATTTTTAACTTTCATAGTTGACTCTGGATCGCTCTGATGGGCAAGATGTTCTTGCTGTTCCACTGCTATTTGCAATAAATCTAAATAATACTCGTAGCGTTCCCAATCTCCTCGCACCGCACAATTAGGTTCATCCCGATGCAGGCAATTACTAAATTGACATCTAGCTGTCGCTAGTCGCTGACAAGCTTCTGGGAAATAATTAACTAATTCTTCTGGAGAGCAATCTAAATCTGGCTGATTAAATCCGGGGCTATCTGCCAGCAATCCCCCCCCAGGAAGTTCAAAAAGTTCTACATGGCGGGTAGTATGACGACCGCGATTTAACTTGCCAGAAACTTCGGCTACCCGTAAATTAATATCAGGAATTAATTGGTTAATTAAACTAGATTTGCCTACTCCCGAAGGTCCGGCAACGACAGTAACTTTTCCCATCAGTTGTTGGTAAACTGCTGCCAATCCCTCTCCGGTATGGAGGCTGAGGAAAGTTGGTTGATAGCCCCAAATCCCCAAGCGATCGCGCCATTGCTGTTGTTTTTCTAAGGAGACTAAATCGCTTTTATTTAGGCACAACGCTACGGCTAAGTTAGTAGTTTCAGCTTTAACTAAAAAGCGGCTAAGTTGATGGGGATCTAATTCGGGTTCGGCAAAGGCAAAAACTAACAACACCTGTTGGGCATTTGCCATACCGGGACGATCTAATTCCGTAGTGCGAGGTAGCACTTCGGCGATCGCTCCCCTACCTCCCGCCCAGTCAGTATCTGCCACTACTACCCGATCCCCTACCATTACTTGCTGCCCGATTTTTTTCAGGAGCGATCGCCGGGTACAAAGCAAATAATTTTGAGTTGAATTGACAGGCAAATTATCTAACCGGACTTGGTAGAAATTCGCCTGCACTGCCAAAACAGTTCCCAAGATGCGATCCCCTCCTGGGTTCCCATCTGCCAGTTGTGCTGCTACTTCAGAACTCAAAACGGACAACTCATAATTCAAAACTTTTGCCGGACTTTTAGGGCAAAAAAACTGCTGCGGTTTTCTAATTGCTCAATTTTATAGCCTTCCATTGTCAAACTATCTGGGACTTGCTCAATCGGTTCTCCTGGATCTAACCAGACTTCCAATAAAGCCCCAGCAGGCATTTTTTCTAACCGCAGTTTAGTCCGGATAAAGTTGATTGGGCAAGGAGTCCCCCGCAAATCCAGTTGGGCATCTGCCGAGGGCAAATTTGAAATTGGCGATTGAGAATTGGTCATTAATTGCTTCCAAAACAACAGGTTTGCCCCGATCCTCCAATCTACTTAAACAACCCTCCCAAAAAGCCTTCTAAACCACCTTTGCCCGTGCGATCGCCTTTGATTTTGGCCAGTTTTTCCAGTAACTCCCGTTCTTCTGGGGTAACGCGAGTGGGAATATCAATCTCGACAGTAATTTGATGATCGCCTCGGCTGACGGGATTTCCCAATCTTGGCACGCCGCGATTTTCCAAAGTTAGCACCGTATTAGGTTGCGTACCGGGAGGAATCATTAACTCTACTGGTCCATCAACGCTATTCACTTCCAACCTACAGCCTAAAATTGCCTGCAAGTAGCTAATTTTAATCTCCGATAGGATACTGATCCCCTCTCGGCGAAACTCAGCATCTTCCTCAATAAACAGATAAACGTACAAATCTCCCGGCGGTCCCCCCCGCTGTCCTGCATCTCCTTCCTTGGAAACTCGCAGGCGAGTGCCATTGTCTACCCCGGCGGGAATAGTAATTTTCAGCTTTTTCGTTTCTTGCTTGCGACCATTACCGCCACAGGATTCGCACTTGTCCTCAATTACCTGACCTTCACCGTTACAAGTAGGACAAACTGACACCTGGGTAAAACTGCCAAAGGGAGTTCTAGTAGCGCGGCGCACTTGTCCGGAGCCGCTACAAGTCGGACAGGTACGGGGACGAGTTCCGGGTTTGGCTCCGGTACCATTACAGGCAGCACAAGCTTCTAGATGGGGAATGCGAATTTCTTTTTCGCCGCCAAAAATAGCTTCGCGAAATTCCAGTTTCAGATCTAGCCGCAGGTCATCGCCCTTAACTGGCCCTCCCCGGCGGCGAGTTGCTTGTCCCGTGCCTCCTCCAGCAAAACCGCTAAAGAAGCTTTCAAAGATGTCGGCAAAGCCCATGTCCCCCATATCAGAGAAACCTGCTCCGGCTCCGGATATTCCAGCTTCGCCATAACGATTGTAGCGATCGCGGGTTTCCGGTTCCGAAAGCACTTCATAGGCGCGATTAATTTCCTTAAAGCGCTCTTCCGCCCCCGGTTCTTTATTAATATCTGGGTGATATTTGCGGGCTAGGCGACGATAGGCGCGCTTAATTTCTTCTTTGTCAACATCCCTAGATATACCAAGAATTTCATAGTAGTCGCGGGCCATAGAGCGCTAATTGGTGAGTGGATAGTGGGTGCTAGTTTGTAGGTACTGGGTTCTAGGTTCTAGGTTATCGGTTCTAGGTTCTAGGTCATCGGTTCTAGGTTTTAGGTTATCGGTTCTAGGTCATCGGTTATCGGTACTTGAACATCAAGGATTGAGCTTTGTTCAGCTATTTTCCTATTCCCTGTTCCCTGTTCCCTATTCCCTATTCCCTATTACCTATTACCTATTACCTATTACCTATTACCTATTACCTATTCACTATAGCATAATCCAGATAAAAATTAAAATGCCTCATAATCGGCAGTTACCGTATCGTCTTCGTCAAAGCTGAAATTAGCATCCTCTTCTTCCGAAGTAAATTCAGCGCTGTAGCTGAATTCTGAAATCGCGGTATCTCCAGCATAGTCGTCAAACCCCTCTACTGACGGGATTTGGTTAGCCTGTTGATAAACCGCTGCACCGATGGCAAACAGATTCTGTTGGAAAATTTCCAACATCTGTTTAATTTCTTCAATCTCAATCAAGGGATTGATCAACGCCGCTTTCAGTTCAGTGACTTTTTCATCAGCTTGGGCTTTCAGTTCCGGATTAATGAAATCTCCATTTTCTGTCACAGTGGTTTCATAACTGTAGAACAAGCTATCGGCCTGATTTTTCAGTTCCACTATTTGTACCCGGCGGCGGTCTTCCTCGGCAAAGGTTTCGGCTTCCACCCGCATCCGTTCGACTTCGTTGCCGCTCAACCCTCCTGTATTGGTAATTCGCACGCTCTGTTCTCGGCCTGTGCCTTTATCTTGGGCGGCAACTTGCAAAATTCCATCCACATCAATCTCGAAGGATACCTCAATTTGGGGTACGCCCCTGGGTGATGGCGGGATACCTGCCAGCAGGAATTTCCCTAGGCTCTTGTTATCCCTTGCCATCGCTCTTTCGCCCTGAAGAACGTGGATTTCCACTGATGTTTGCCCATCGGTAGCGGTGGAAAAGACTTGGGACTTGCTGGTGGGGACAGTGGTATTGCGTTCAATGATTTTGGTGAACACTTCTCCCAGGGTTTCAATTCCTAGACTCAGAGGGGTGACATCTAGTAATAATAGGTGTTCAACTTCGCCTCCAATGATTCCCCCTTGAATGGCTGCTCCTAGAGCTACCGCTTCATCTGGGTTAATGGAACGGTCTGGCGCTCTGCCGCCAAAGAACTTTTTGATCGCTTCTTGAACGGCGGGAATTCTAGTTGAGCCACCCACCAATAAAATTCGGTCAATATTATCGGGTTTTAAGCCGCAGTCTTTCAACGCTTGACTAACAGGCTCAATTGTGGCTTCTACTAAGTGACCAACCAGTTCCTCAAACTTCGATTTGGACAATTCCATTTCTAGGTGCTTTGGCCCTGTTTCGTCAGCGGTGATAAAGGGCAGATTGATGGAAGTGTTGCCCATGCTGGAGAGTTCAATTTTGGCTTTTTCCGCTGCTTCCCGCAGGCGCTGGAGAGCCATTTTATCCGTTGACAGGTCAATGCCTTCCTGTTCGTTGAAGCGGTCGATCATCCACCGGACAACGCAGTTATCAAAGTCGTCTCCGCCTAAATGGTTATTACCAGCGGTGGCTTTGACTTCAAAGACTCCTCCTCCCAGTTGGAGAACGGAAACGTCAAAAGTCCCACCACCCAGGTCAAAAACCAAAATGCACTGTTCTTCGGTCTGTTTGTCCATCCCATAGGCGAGGGAAGCTGATGTGGGTTCGTTGATGATCCGGAGAACTTCTAAACCCGCAATTTTGCCAGCATCTTTGGTGGCTTGCCGTTGCGCGTCAGTAAAATAGGCGGGGACAGTAATTACTGCTTGGTCTACAGTTTCGCCCAAAAAGTTTTCGGCATCCTGCTTTAACTTTTGCAGGATCATGGCGGATATTTCTTGGGGGGTATAGTTCCTTCCCCGAATTTGCACGTCTACGGTTTCATCCCGGCCTTTAACGCAGGTGTAGGGGACGCGCGATCGCTCAATTTCAGTATCTTCCCACCGACGACCAATAAAGCGTTTAATACTGTAGACAGTATTTTCGGCATTGGTGACTGCTTGCCGCTTCGCCAGTTGACCGACTAGGCGATCGCCTGCTTTCCCAAAACCAACAATACTGGGAGTGGTGCGTCCGCCTTCTGTGTTGGGAATAACTATTGGTTGACCCCCTTCTAAAACAGCAACGCAACTATTGGTTGTTCCCAAGTCGATCCCAATGACTTTTCCCATAGCTAGCGGCAATAAGTGTGTGGAAGGTTAATCAAAACTTTGGTGGAATTGCGGTGAGCATGAATGATAATACTCAGTAATTTTAGGCAACCGCTGCCTAGAAGTCCTGATAAACTAACTTTCTGGACTATCCGGATGGATTTCCTCTGAGGTTATCACGGGTTCGGCGGCGGCAGCAACTTTCACCATCGAGTGGCGGACAACGCGATCGCCCAAAAAGTATCCTCTGACCAGTTCTTCAATTACTGTCCCTTCTGGATATTCGTTGGTTGGCTCTCGCATTACCGCTTCGTGGAGGTTGGGGTCAAACTCCTTCCCCTCTGGACGCATGGGAGATACTCCCAAGCGCTTCAATGAGTCTACCAATTGTTTGTAGACACTTTGGTAACTTTTATGGATGGTTTGGGCAGAATCCGTTTGGGGGTTGAGGTGCGATCGCGCCCGTTCAAAATTATCTACCACTGGCAGCAACTCGGTGATGGTGTTGCACTTAATCTGTTCCTCGAACTCTTCTTTCTCTCTCTGGGTGCGCCGCCGGAAATTATCGAAATCGGCCACAATCCTCGCATACTGTGCCTTGAGCGCTTCCGATTGACTATTGCTAGCTTCTAGTTGGGCTTTCAGCGCTTCTGTTTCCATAATTAATGCTTCTAAGGCCACCTGCTGACCTTCAGTCGCTGGAGTTGCTACTGACTGTGGGGGAGTGGCTGGTTGAGCCGATTGTGGCTCCACGTCCAGCACTTTCTCCCCCTCTAATGGAGAAGATGCCTCGGCAGGTATTTCCTCGATCGCTTCTAAAGCATTATCGGGCTGGTACGCAGTATTTTCTGGTTGGTTTTCTTCGTATATCATCTTGTTGATCCGATCGAGAGACTGCTAGCAAACGTTGAATTATACTTGCTATATCAATTTAACCCAGTATTCCCCTATCCTCTTTACCAGTTTCCCGAACCCATTGCGCTAGAATTGCTACTGTCCTAGAACGATGACTAGCCTAGGCATAGGAATCAATAGTCAGTTGCTATCTATCAAAACTGCGCCTCAGACGCTGGAATTATGCACAACTTTTGCATTAAACTTGAATCACAACAACATATTTTGACATACTCCTCTGGCTAAAGCCTAGAGGATTCTAGGGTCAAACAGTAACAGCAGGCCTAGCCCGTCTTACATCACCTAACCTAAAGGTCGATGCCCCGACAACGTAGGATTCTAGTATAGCTTCTTATGCCCTAAAAGGCAGGACTTTAAACGCATTATTTTTGGTAACATTCTAAAGAATCCCCGTCTATTGAGAGCCGGGAGTGTCAACCCCCCGCATCTCTCGGCTCGCAGCCAAATTTTCCCTTCAGAAGAAGCTATTATTTTAGGTACTCCCGATGACCACCCATTCAGGGGGCTGCTGTTTCCCCGCAAAAGTTCTTTTTCTCTGGCCTCTAATCAAGACTCCAGTCGCCTTTTTTTTCCCCTAGCAATTACGCCCAAGGTTTTTGGGAACAATCTGTAAGGAGCCACTTTGACGATCCTATGACTCAATCCTCACCCCGAAATCGCGCCCTTGCTGTTCGCAATGATTTTTCGCCCTTCGGTAATAAGCTGATTCAGGCGGGTTTTGTGGACACCAGCCAGATGCAAAAAGCGCTGATTGAAAGCCGCAAATCTGGTCGTCCTCTAACGGAAGTTCTGGAAACGCTCACTGGTCGTCAATTACCCCCAGATTTACTCCGCCAATACAAGAAACAACAGCTATTTGAGCTAAAAATTCTGTATGGCGTGGAATCGATGGACCCGGAAGTTAGCGAAATCTCCAACGCCCAACTAGCCCAACTGATTGAGACTTTAATTCCCATTGATATGTGTCGGCGCTATAAATTAGTGCCGCTATCTAAAACTGATACTCAACCGCCTTCAGTCCTGATCGCGATGGTCGATCCCGATAATCTGAATGCCAAAGACGATTTGGATCGGATTCTGCGACCTCAAGGCGTTACGCTTCAAAGGATGGTAGTCACCTTAGAAGACTACAATCAACTGATTACCCAGTATCTAGATGATTTAGTTAAAAGAGAAGAAGCGGCGAAAAAAGAAAAGGATTTTGATGTCAAAGGCGACCTAGCCGGGTTTGAAAACCTGGATATGGCTGATGCTCCCGATGAAATTGAGGACGATCTGGGGGCAATCAACGAGGCGCAAGGCGCTCCAGTGATCAACTTAGTCAATCGCGTCTTGGCTAAAGCTCTGTCCGAAGGGGTTTCGGATATCCACGTTGAACCCCAAGAAGAATTCCTGCGAATTCGTTTCCGCAAGGATGGGGTACTGCGGGAAGCCTTCGATCCTTTTCCCAAGAAGATTATTCAGGCGGTCACGGCTCGGTTCAAAATTATTGCTGAATTAGATATTGCCGAGCGCCGCGCTCCCCAAGATGGTCGGATTCGCCGGATCTTTGAAGGTCGCAAAGTGGACTTTCGGGTAAATACTTTGCCTAGTCGCTACGGCGAAAAGGTAGTATTGCGAATCCTAGATAACTCTTCTACTCAACTAGGACTAGATAAGTTAATTAGCGACCAAGATACCTTGGCAATTGTCCGAGATATGGCGGCTCGTCCCTTTGGCCTGATCCTAGTTACTGGGCCAACGGGTTCGGGGAAATCCACCACCTTGTACTCTGTTCTCGCCGAGCGCAACGACCCAGAAGTTAATATTAGTACGGCGGAAGACCCGATTGAATATGCCTTACCGGGGATTACTCAGGTACAGGTGATTCGGGAAAAAGGGATGGACTTCTCAGCGATTTTGCGGGCTTTTATGCGGCAAGACCCGGATGTGATTCTAGTAGGGGAAACGCGGGATAAAGAAACTGCTAAAACTGCGATTGAAGCGGCGCTGACGGGACACTTGGTAATGACCACCTTGCACACCAATGACGCAGCTGGAGCGATCGCACGGTTAGATGAAATGGGGGTAGAACCCTTCATGGTGTCCGGGGCGCTAATTGGGGTACTAGCCCAACGGCTGATGCGTCGAGTATGTAGCGAATGCCGCAGTGCCTATACTCCCAGTCGGGAAGAATTAGGTCGCTATGGACTCTCTGCTTCCGCTGAATCCGAAGTCACTTTCTACAAAGCGAATAGCTTGCGTCCCGACGAAATCCAGCAGGCCAGAACGAGCGGTAGTCTTTGTCAAAAATGCGGCGGCATTGGCTACAAAGGACGGGTGGGGGTTTATGAAGTGATGCGGATTACGGAACACTTGCAAACCCTAATTAACCAAGGCGCTCCCACGGCAGTAATTAAAGAAGTGGCAGTGGAAGAAGGGATGAAAACCTTGTTAGCCTACAGCATAGATCTAGTTCGGCAAGGCCATACCACCTTGGAAGAAGTGGAACGGGTAACATTTACAGATACCGGACTAGAGGCGGAACTGAAAGCTAAACGGAAGAGTTCCCTAACTTGTCGCGTTTGTAATGCCGAAGCCAAGCCAGAATGGATTGATTGTCCCTATTGCTTGACTCCTCGGTTTATCGATCAATAAGCTACAGTTTAGCGATCTGAACAGGCGATCGCTGAACTAAAACTACCCAAGATTATCAACCATACCACTTCAGTTAACCTCAACCATTCTAAGGAGACAGACAGATGGAATTAATGATTGAAGACCTGATGGAGCAATTAGTTGAGCAAGGCGGCTCAGATATGCACCTTCAAGCCAGCGCTCCAGTGTACTTCCGAGTTAGTGGCAAACTTGGTCCCATCAACGACCAAATTCTTGGACCCCAAGAATGTCAAAAACTAATCTTTAGTATGCTCAATAATCAGCAGCGTAAAGATTTAGAACAAAACTGGGAACTAGACTGTTCTTACGGAGTAAAAGGATTAGCCCGTTTTCGGGTTAATGTTTACAAAGAACGGGGTTCCTACGCCGCTTGTTTGCGAGCGCTATCTTCCAAAATTCCTAACTTTGATATGCTAGGGCTACCAGATATTGTCCGAGAAATGACCCATCGTCCGCGGGGGATGGTGCTAGTTACCGGACAAACTGGTTCAGGTAAAACTACTACTATGGCGGCGATGATTGATTTAATCAATCGGACGCGCCAAGAACATATTCTGACGGTGGAAGACCCGATTGAATACGTTTTTCCCAACATTAAAAGCTTGGTTCACCAGCGGCAAAAAAATGAAGATACCAAGAGCTTTTCTAACGCTTTGAAAGCCGCTTTGCGGGAAGACCCAGATGTGATTCTGGTGGGAGAAATGCGGGACTTAGAAACAATTTCTCTCGCCATATCTGCTGCTGAAACAGGTCACTTAGTATTTGGAACCCTGCACACTAACTCTGCGGCTGCTACCATTGACCGGATGCTAGATGTATTTCCCCCGATTCAGCAACCTCAAATCCGCGCCATGCTATCTAACTCCCTCCAGGCAGTGTTTAGTCAATGCTTAGTCTCTAAAAAGAATCCCAAACCAGGAGAGTATGGACGGATTATGGCTCAAGAAATTATGGTTGTTACCCCGGCTATTGCCAACTTAATTCGGGAAGGTAAAACTGGGATGGTGTACTCTGCCATCCAAACTGGTGGGAAGTTGGGAATGCAGACAATGGAACAAGTGCTAGCTGCCAATATCAAAAATGGCAACATTTCCTTTGAAGCAGCGATGGGTAAAACTTCTAAACCAGATGAACTACAACGACTGATTGGTGGTGTCCCGGTTGGGGGTAAGTCTGGTCACTAAATTTTCGGTCATAATAATCATATAGCGCTTCTCAATGAGTTGTGCAATTGAATAACGATAGATCTGTAGGCCGATGCACTGCTCAGGATCATCGGAGAACGTTATGTTATCCCTGGAGGGCAGTGCATCGGCCTACTACTTAACAAAGCCTTTTTTGAGTGAAATATGAACTATGCCTACATTCATTGCGGAAGTCAGAGACTCCAAAGGAAACGTTAAAAAAGAAAAAATTGAAGCGCTCAATAGCGGTCAAGTTACTCAGATTTTACAAAATCAAGGCATGACCTTGATGGGAGAAGTCAAGCAGAGTGGCTTCAATTTTAACCCTGGGGAGTTCATGGAGTCAAAATTCTCCTCAGTGACGGTGAAAGATAAAGCTGTTTTCTCCCGGCAGTTTGCGGCGATGGTGAATGCTGGGGTGGCAATTGTGCGATGCTTGGGGGTTTTGTCGGAACAATGTACCAACCCCAAGTTGAAAAAAGCCCTACTAGATATTAGTGCGGAAGTGCAACAGGGAACAAATCTCTCGGATGCAATGCGAAAACATCCAGAATGCTTTGACAATCTCTATGTCAGTATGGTGCAGGCGGGAGAAGTGGGGGGGGTGTTGGATGAGGTTTTGAATCGGTTAGCCAAGGTATTGGAAGATATGGCGAAACTACAAAACCAAATTAAGGGGGCAATGGCTTACCCGGTGGCAGTGGGTTCTTTGGCAGTAATAGTTTTCGTTGCGATGACTTGTTTTTTGATTCCGATATTTGCCGGGATTTTTAAGAATTTGGGGGGAGAACTACCAGCTTTGACCCAATTTATGCTGTTCTGTAGCGAGGTACTGAGAAGTTGGAAAATAATTATTCCGATTGGGGCGGTGGTTGGGGGGAAATTTGCGCTTGGTTGGTATTATAAAACCCCGATGGGACACCTCCAGATTGACCGTCTGATGCTGAAACTACCCGTCTTGGGAGATTTGAATGAAAAGTCAGCTACCGCCCGGTTTAGTCGGACTTTTGGAACGCTAACTCGTTCGGGAGTACCAATTCTCCAATCTTTGGATATTGTGAAGAATACGGCGGGCAATCTGGTAATTTCAAACGCAGTGGAAGCTGCCCAAAAAGAGATTGAGCAAGGGGGGATGATGAGTATTGCCTTGCAGAGGGAGAAGGTGTTTCCAACAATGGCAATTCAAATGATTAGTATTGGGGAAGAGACGGGACAAATTGATGGGATGTTGATGAAAGTCGCTGATTTTTATGAGGATGAAGTGGAGCAGGCGGTAAAGGCGCTGACTAGCGTTTTGGAGCCAGCGATGATGGTGGTATTAGCAGGGATGGTAGGGGTAATTCTACTATCAATGTATTTGCCGATGTTTGCGGTGTTTGATAAGTTGGGTTAGAGCTAAAAAATGCCTGTTAATAAGTCTGATTACGAAGGATTGTTATCGGAATACAGTAACCCGGAAGCGGCGATCGCTCTTTTGAAACAATATCGGGCATACTTGGAGATGATTCCTAGTATGCGCCGACCGGATGAAAGTTTGATTGCGATTCCGCTGCCCGTGGTGCGACTCCGCCCAATTAATTCTAAGGCAGGAAGTCATAATGCGATCGCGGTAAACGGGGAAGCGATTAATTTGGCCTGCGATATTGCCATTTTGATGTGCGATCCGGAATGGAAGGTTAAAATGGGGGTAGAAATTTTAGTCTTTATCCATCGTCCCCAGGAAGATTTTTCGGACTTGTTGATGCGTTGGCGACAAACCCAGGTGGTGCTGTCGAAGGATTATGAATGGTTAATGCCTCCTCGCTATCAACATATTTTTAGCGAAGGAGCGGAAAAAATTTATCCGCTGTTTGTATTGTTGCCCCAAACAGCCGACAGAATTAAACGAGGTTTAATTGGTGCGTCTCTGCCTTTTGTGGTGGAAACGCCAGCCTATCAAATGGAGGAAGAGATGGAGGTAGCAGCGGTTTACCATGAAGGTAGTGGGGAATAATCGCCAGTTTGTAGTTGGGCTTGAGCCACTATCCGGTTAGCTCAAGCCCAACTACAAAAGACTCTCTGGTTATTTGACAAATTGGGGCATGACTTCGGCAGCGGTTAAAAGTCCATAAATACCTTTGCGGTGTAAAGAGATACCAGCTTTAAGATAGCCAAAAGCTGGTCCGCAAACATTGGCAGCCATGCTGGTTTCATCGCCTAGGGTGAAGGTATGGGTAGAAATTTTACCTTCAAAGGTGCGCCCGGTAACTTGGACATTGGTGCTGAGGGGTTTTTTGGGATTGCGAGTATCCACTACACCACCTACGGTAACTTGATGGCGATCGCATATTCCTGCCAATTCCAGCATAATATCGTCAGCGTGTTCCATATTTTCCAAGCTGAGGATGCCATTGGTTTTGTCCAACAGTTCCCCTACTTCCTTATCAGTCATGGCGCTGGCGCGTTCGACATTATAGCCTGGTAAATGGGCAATATCTTCGCGAATGGTGGCGCGATAGGCTTCCCAATTGGCAATCCCGACTCCAAAGGTAATTTTGACGCTATGAATTTCGGCATAACTTTGGGCTGCCAGGTTAGCAGCGGCAGTTAGTAAACCGGGAGTGGCGCCGCAACCTGTCAGGTAAGTAATCCCAGCAGCTTGTAATTGCTCTTTTAAGTCTAGCAACTGCTCGACGGCGCTAGTCCGTTTCAGCGCATCAACTAATACCCCCCGCCAACCGGATTGAATAAATTGTTGGGCTACCGATGCCATAAAGGTATTGGGCAAATTCGGTAGTGCCAGGAAATATCCATCGACGGCATCGGCGCGAGCAATTAAATCAGCAATGCTGTTGTGACTGAGGTTGCCCGTTGGCTCCAGATAGCCCAGGGAACCTTGGGAATGGTAGGTTTGAATACAGGTATCGGGATTTAGCCCTCTAGGGTCATAAGCATAGCCCTTTTGGTCAGCGGCGGCTACCCAGAGGGTTTCCCGTTTCGGGGCAAGAACTCTGGCAGCGGCTTGCCCTAGTCCACCAAATCCTAATAAACCGACTCGTATGGTAGGGGAATTGCGAAAAGCTGTGACTTGCTCTGCACTCATAAAATTTTCTCCAAAACTGATGCCTATCGTCTTTAGGCATGGGAACTGAGTATTTTAAATCTAATTGAGTCGATGCCACAAATCATAGAGCGAAAATGCTGTTTGGGTTGTGTTGCGCTGTTCGAGTGAGATATTTAGCGTTATCGGGACTTAGACAAACTAAATCTTGATGCTGTAACAAATATTTATAAGAAATTAAAAAATGTCAAACCGTTCACAATGTATATTTATAATGATTCCATAAATGACTCACTAGGAGAAGAGTTATGCCAGCGGAAATTATTGCCATCATTATGTCATTTATTCCTGGTATGCTTCAATTGTTTACTTCAGTGATGATTCCAGTCGCTGGAAAACTGCTAAGTTTTACACTTCCAAGATTTGTAAAAATACCTATATATCTACGCTTCCTATTGACTATTTATCAGGATAAGCAGCTAAACGCCGAGGCTAGAAAGTATCTAACCAGTGCGCTACTGCTTCTAGGAAGCATTACCGCCGGATGAAATTAACCATCGTAATTACAGAAAGAGTGCCAATGACAGTAACAGAATTCAGGACTTACGCAGTTGCTCCGCATATAGCGTTGATGGTGCGTTACGCTGCGCTAACACACCCTACCAATAGTTATGGCAAAGTCGCAATATGAAGGTTATACTTGCCAAGCTCCAACTATTTTAGTTCGAGAAGAATTTGGTGCGGCAAAAATATATGCGAGTCAGGCACAATCTTTGCTCAATAAAGCTACGGGTTTTATTGGCAGTTATGATTTCACGCTCAATCCCTATCGCGGCTGTCAATATGGATGCAGTTATTGTTATGCTACGGCTTTTAGTCCTAATCCCCAAATGCGGCAAGATTGGGGTAATTGGGTAATTGTTAAACAAAATGCAGCGGAACTTTTGGCGAAGGAATTAGCCGCTTGGGATAAAAAGCATCCCGGTATCCCGGCTAGAATTTATATGAGTAGCGTTACCGATCCCTATCAACCCATTGAATTTAAAGAGGAATTAACCAAAACATTACTACAGGTGATGCTCCCCTATCAACCAACCTTGGTGATTCAAACTCGCAGTCCGATGATTGTGCGGGATATGGAGATTTTAAAGAATTTTCGCCGCCTGCGAGTAAATATGAGTATCCCCACCGGGAGCGAATCGGTAAGAAAGGATTTTGAACCGCGATCGCCTAGTATTGCTGCGCGAATCCGTGCTATTGGTAAACTGAAGTATAACATTCCTTTTAATGAAGAACATGAAGCCAAGTTTTCCATTACCATCACGCCTCTGTTGCCGACTTTCCCAGCCGATCAAATTAAGTTTATCTCCAAGTTAGCCATCGTCGATAGAATCGTCATTCAGGATTTTCACCCCACAGGTAAAGGTTTGTTAACTGCCTCCACCCGTCCAGAAGCCGAGGCACTGAAAAATAAATACCTTTGGTGGTATGATAATGAAACAGAAAAATATCAGCAATTTAAAGCCAATCTAATCTCGCAGTTGCCAGACATTGAGATTATGGAAGGGAAGGCAGGATTTGGGTATGATTAATCTAGGGAAGGCTATTCAGGGATTTTGGCGATCGCAGCAGTTTAAATCGGCAGTCAAACATGGTAAAACCCGTCTGGCGGAAAAAATCCTCCAAGACATTGAAAAATCTGGTACTCCCCTGTCTTGGGTAGAGCAGTTATTTAAAGACAAGCTGAAAGCCGAAATCTATTTAGATTCCCGCAACTCCGAAATAGCATCTTTAACCCAAAGGCTGAATGAAGCTTTAACAAAGAATCAGGATTTAGCCTTTAAAGATGAATTTGATTGGTTTGATAATTTTGCCGTTAATCAAGAATTCATTGATTTTATCGCCAAAACCTTCAAATTTGTTGAACATGATGACTATAAGTTACAAGTCACTGGCATTGATGAACGGATATTTGATGACTTTGAAGCGGATTTAACAGCCTTTTTAAAAGAGGAACTTAGCCGGATTCCGCCAGAACAGTTAAAGGTGGAAATGCAAAAAGCTGTAGACGATCTGAATCAATTAAAACATGGGAAAGATCCTGATTACAGCTTTAGCCTGAGTCCTCACGTTTATTTAATGAAATATTTCCCCGAAGGTGTTTACTGTACTTATTTGGCTTGGTTTTTAATTTATCAAGCAGGATTTTTGCCGACAAAATTCAATGTTCTCGATATTGCTGCTGGACCAGCAACCTCTATTTATGGTTTAGCCTTGTTTTTGCGAAGCAGTAGCGGCTTCTTTCCCCTACCCGCCATGCACATTTGCTATTATTCTTTGGAAAAACAGCCTCCACTGCAATACCGAGGGTTGCAATTTTGGCGGCGCTATATTGAAAATCAAACTTTGCCAACTAATGCTTATTTCCGGTTTGATACTTCCGATATTTTAACTTGGGATGAACGCAATAGTAAGCTACCAGAGAAATTCTTTGATTTTATTGTCATTTCCCACTGCTTTTTCAGCGATCCTGTCACCAGTGTCCAAGCGAATCGGACTTATCAACAGATATTTAATCAAAGTTTAAGCGATCGCGGTTATGCCCTGTTAATTGTCCAAGACAAAAAAATCTTTAAAATTTACGGTTTCGAGCAAAGTGAAAATATCCAACAAGAGCAGCAAGTAATTTCAAAGCTTTTGGCAGAATTAGGATTAAAATTGGTTTGGTACAAATATTTAACATCTAGAGATTCAAGAAAGCCTTTATCGGGATCTAGCTTTTCTAAATTCGCTGCGGAAAACTTGCCAAAGCAACCATACATGAGTCCACTATTACAACAGCATTTTGACCTCAGATTCCAATCAAACTATACTTTAGACGACTATGTAATTCTGGCACAAAAGGCATAAAAAGCAACAATCAACCATCTATTCATCGGGGTTGATACCCAGCGCTCTGAGCCTTTCGGCAAGTCGTTGAGCTTTTTGTTCGGCTGTCTGTTTTGCCAACCGCTCTCGTTCGGCAATTAGACGTTCTTGCTGGGCAATTAGACGTTCTTGAGTCGCGATCGCCTCCGCATTAATCGCTCTTTCCTTCGCCGTCAGATAGCGATTTCCTGACTCATCATACCAATAGAGCCATTCTCGCTCCCAACCAATATGCTCCCCATTTTCATAACCCAACGCTAACTCAATCTCTGGCAACCAAACTCGATTATTTTCACTTGGCAGCATTTCATATTTCTCGTCTATTAACCGATACACTTCCAATCTTTGTCTATTTTTAAATCGACCTTTTCTGCCCGTCAAGGGATTGTAAATCGCATAATAGAGAATTCCTAATTTTTGATAATCTTCTAACTTCTGCTCATATTCGCTGTTATATCTCTCCGAAACTACTTCCAAAGCCAAAATTGGCATAATATTATTTTCTGCCCACCGCAAATAGCTTAATCGGCCTTTTTCCCCAGTATCACGTTTGACTCCCACTGCTAAAAAGCCATCGGGAACAATTGCCGCTTCATCAGGATTGTAATAAACCCCCATATCCACCCCAAAATACCAATCATCCCGATTTGCCCAAATTAAGGCTAATAAGCTCAGAAGGAGATTGGGAATGTCGTTTTGTAACTG
>CAKZHE010000219.1 GCA_936920195.1 uncultured cyanobacterium
CTCTTCCCTGTTCCCTGTTCCCTGTTCCCTGTTCCCTATTCCTATTCCCTGTTCCCTATTCCTATTCCCTGTTCCCTATTCCTATTCCCTGTTCCCTTTTTCCAACAATGACCAAAACTGCATGGGTGTTTCCCGGACAAGGTTCTCAAGCTATCGGTATGGGAGGAGATTTATTACACTTACCATTAGCTCAAGCTAGATTTGACCAAGCTGAAAAAATTTTAGGTTGGTCAGTATCCAAAATTTGCCTCCATGATGAAGAGAAACTATCCCAGACTCTCTACACCCAACCTTGTCTCTATGTAGTCGAAAGCATCCTGGTAGATTTAATTAAACAACAAGGGCAACAAGCCGATATCGTAGCCGGACATAGCTTAGGCGAATATGTTGCCCTCTATGCTGCCAACGTCTTTGACTTTGAAACTGGTTTAAAACTGGTTAAACGTCGCGCCGAATTAATGAATGCTACTTCCGAAGGCGTGATGTCCGCCTTGATTGGATTTAACCGCGAACAACTAGAAACACAAATTCAAAAAACTCCCGATGTCGTCCTCGCCAACGATAACAGCGACGCGCAAGTAGTTATTTCTGGCACAGAAGCAGGAGTAACTGCCTTATTATCCCAAATCAAAGTTAAACGCGCCATCAATTTAAAAGTTTCTGGAGCCTTTCATTCCCCCTTAATGGCAACCGCCGCCGCTGAATTTCAAAAGGATTTAGCTGATGTGACTTTCCAGACTGCCCAAATACCAGTTATTTCTAATGTGGAACCTACCCCAGCCACGGATGCTGAGGTATTAAAACAGCGCTTGACTAAACAAATGACTGGCTCAGTGCGATGGCGGGAAATTTCTCTGCAATTACCCCAAGAGGGAATTGAACGGGTTATCGAGATTGGACCAGGAAAGGTACTGACTGGGTTAATTAAACGAATTTGTCCCGATTTAGCATTGGAAAATATTAGCAGTCTAGCGCCTAGTTAATAAGCAAATGCTTAAAGTTTACATTATCGGCGGTGCTAATGGTTCCGGTAAAACCACCGTCGCCTTGAGATTATTACCCAACTTTTTGGACTGTTTTGAATATGTCAATGCTGATATTATAGCCGCTGGACTTTCTGCCCTGAATCCAGAATCAGTCGCTATTCAAGCTGGACGCTTGATGTTACAACGATTGCAAACCTTATCCAATACAGGTATTAACTTCGCTTTTGAAACCACCCTTGCTGCCCGTACCTTTGCCCCATTCCTGAGAAATTGTCAAACTCAAGGCTATACAGTTAATTTAATTTACTTTTGGCTACAATCCCCAGAACTAGCCATTGAAAGAGTCCGTAGACGGGTAGAAGCTGGTGGACATTCTATTCCTGAAGATGTCATTCGCCGCCGCTACGATAGAGGACGCAGAAACCTGGGACAATTGTACTTACCATTGTGCGACAGTTGGATACTTTATGATAATACTGGAGACAGTCCCAAATTAATTGCAGAAAAAAGCCCTAATCAAGAACCAATCATTGATTTTCCTGATATTTGGCATCAAATTTTCAATAGAGTAGAGAAACAAAATGAGCGATAATCCACGCCGACAACTGTCTAGTAAAATTGATGCTGGAGTCAAAATTGCTATTGCCGAAGCAATTGAAAGACACCGAAAATTAGGACAATCTATTAGCATTATGCTCGATGGTCAAATTATCACCTTAACTGCCGAACAAATTCCTCCTCAGTCCACCGATAAAATTATCGGCATTTGAACCTGTTTTCGGATTATTGATTTAGCACTGGCGGGAACTTTCTACATCAAAATTATGTAAATTAGCATCCCAAATACTGATATAGATATGAGCGCAATTTTGGCGAACAATCTGTACTCGCCACGCACCAAGGAGCAAAGTATAATAATTTCGCTCTCTCTGATATACTCGTCTTGATCAACGATTCTCTAAAATAAAACTCTTGCTTCTTATTGTTGAAGAACCAGAAATTTTGTCATAAATAGTCAAAATAATTTTGTATTTTCCTGCTTTAAGCTTAGTAACACCAGTATCTATAGAGCCATAGGGACTTTCAGCAATATCATTCGGCAAAAATAAGTTCCCTCCAGATCCTACTCCACCCCTTGCAAAAATTCTGATTTGATGATAATATATTTTGATAATGGGAAAGCTGCGCCCATATAACTAGAATTTAGAAAAATAATACTTGTCCCTATGAACACAAATATTAATGATCGAGAGCTTCAGTTTAACCAAGAAGAAAAACTAGAAGATTTACAAAAAATTGAGGCATTCCACAGTGCCAAAGGTTCATTAGCGCCTTTCGTGAAACACATGGGGGGAACTCCCGAAGAAAAAATCGCAAAAAATCAACCAGCAATAGAATGGATCAAAAAAATGATTAAAAAAAGTGAAGCAAGTGAACCAACACCGGAAGAAATGGCAGAATATTATGAAATACAAGAAATTCTGAAAAGAGCTAAGTAGCTGTGATAATTATTCTGGATTCAGGAATTATTCATACTATCTGTAAACCTAGTAAAGCCCAAGAAGTAATTGGTTGCCAAAAATGGTTTGAGCGCTTAATAGCAAGAAGCGCTCAATTTGCAATATCAGAGATTTGTGATTATGAAGTTAGAAGAGAACTGATCAGAAGAAACCAAACTGAAAGCATACAAGCACTAGATGAACTTAGAGAAGCAATTGATGTTTTACCTATAACCCAACAAGTGCTGTTAAAAGCAGCGCAACTATGGGCAACCGCCAGACAAAATCACAATCCTACATCCGATGATGAAAATATTGATGTAGATATGATTTTGTCCGCTCAATACTTACTAATAAAAGCAGAATTTCCTGGTCAAAACATTGTAGTAGCAACTACAAACACCAAACATTTAAAACTTTTCACTACAGCCGAAGAATGGGAAAATATCAATTTATAGCACAATACAGTTCAGTTAACTAAGTTCGTAGTTGGGCTTTAGCCCTAATCCGGAGAGGGCTGAAGCCCAACTACGAACTTTTGCGTTCTTTTATTTGTGACTACCTTGTATCTTAAGAGAAGTGGTAGCGCGCACGCAGGGCTTCGCGAGGGGATTGCCCCTACGGGATTGCACAACTCATTCAGGTGAGCGATATAGGTCAATTAAGTATAAAATTGGTGGAACAAAGCCCCAACCCCTCTTTCTCCTTCAACCTCTCATGTCCCCAACCCAAGAAATTGCCGTTGATTTTCGGGATGTCAACTTCACTATTAATCAGCGCACCCTGCTATCTAACTTGAATCTGCGGATTTACCAGGGAGAAGCCTTGATTTTATTAGGGCGCAGTGGTAGTGGTAAGACAACTACCTTAAAATTAATAAATCACCTGTTGATACCTACTAGCGGAGAAGTTTTAGTAAGCGATCGCACCTCACTTCGCTCTACTACTAGCTGGGATGCCATTCAACTGCGGCGGCGCATCGGCTACGCTATCCAAGATACGGGGTTATTTCCCCATTTTAAAGTCGGGCAGAATGTGGGACTTGTCCCCTCCCTGGAAAAATGGACAGACTTGCGAATTAAAGCGCGAGTTTATGAAATGTTACAGTTAGTCGGTTTAGATCCAGACATCTTTGCTCAAAGGTATCCCCATCAACTATCTGGGGGGCAACGGCAACGAGTTGGCATCGCCAGAGCTTTAGCTGCCGATCCACCGATATTATTAATGGATGAACCTTTTGGAGCGCTCGATCCGATTACCCGCCTAGAATTGCAACAGCAGTTTCATCATTTGCAAAGGCAATTGGGTAAAACCGTTGTCTTTGTTACCCACGATATTCAAGAAGCTTTCTTTTTGGCGACGCGAATTGGTTTAATGTATGAAGGGCAATTAGTTTTCCTCGGTACGAAGTCAGAATTTCTGCAATCTGAACATCCAGAAGCAAAGGCTTTTATCGCTTGTTTGCACGCCTGGGAAAATTGATCGTCAGCTTAATAAAAGGAGATAACCTTGTTTTTAAGTAAATACCTGCCAGATATTCTGCTTCATAGTGGGGAACATCTAATTTTAGTGGCGATCGCGATGGTAGTTTCCATCTCCATTGGCATTCCTGTCGGCATTTTCATCACTCGCCAACCCAAACTGGCTCCGCCGATTCTAGTAGTCGCCAACGCCCTGCAAACCATTCCCAGTTTAGCCATTTTTGGCTTTCTGATTTCCGTACCATTCCTGGGGGGAATCGGGAAAACTCCGGCGATTGTTGCCTTGACGCTCTACGCCTTGCTGCCCTTAATCAGCAATACCTACATTGGGATTAATAACGTTGATGGGGCGGTTAAAGAAGCTGGTAGAGGCATGGGGATGACAGATTGGCAATTGCTATTGCAGGTGGAACTTCCCCTGGCTTCTGGGGTGATTTTAGCGGGGGTGAGAGTTGCTACCGTAATTTCGGTGGGGATTGCCACGATTGCGGCGGCAATTGGTGGTGGCGGCTTGGGGGTGTTTATTTTTCGCGGACTTTCCACTGTCAATAATGAATTAATTTTAGCCGGAGCAGTCCCCGCCGCCGCGATCGCTCTGGCAGCAGATTTCGCCTTGGGATGGCTGGAAAAACAAGTGAAAAAACAGCAAAATAGAAGTATTCGGATTAATCGCCAAGTTTTGGTGGGGTTGGGGCTATCCACCTTAATCGTAGTAGTTTTAATGAGTTTTCTTCCCCAACAAACCCCGGCAACAATTGTTATTGGCTCCAAAAATTTTACCGAGCAAATCATCCTGGGAGAATTGCTCGCCCAACAAATTGAATCTCACACGAAAATAAAAGTTGATCGCCGTTTGAATTTGGGCGGAACATTTATTTGCCATGAAGCAGTGAAAGCGGGGCAAATTGCTGGTTATGTAGAATATACCGGGACAGCATTAACAGCAGTGTTAAGAAAACTACCTGAAACCGATCCAACCAAAGTATATCAGAAAGTCAAACAACAGTACGATCGGGATTTTCAATTGGAAGTTATGACTCCTTTAGGGTTTAATAATACCTATGCGATCGCCATTCGCAAAGAAGATGCCCAAAAGTATAATATTAAAACCATTTCTGAAGTCGCCAAATATACCCCCAAATGGCAAGCTGGTTTTGGCTATGAATTTTTGGAAAGAGCCGATGGTTATCCTGGTTTAGCCAAGGCATATAACCTCAAGTTTGCCAAACCTCCTCAACAGATGGAATTAGGATTGATGTATCAAGCTTTGGCAGAAAAGAAAGTTGATTTGATTGCCGGAAATTCTACCGAAAGCATGATTCCCGCTTTCAACTTAGTTGCCCTAGAAGATGATAAAAATTATTTCCCCCCCTATCAAGCCGTGCCAGTTTTCAACCAAGCCACTTTGAAAAAATATCCGGAGTTAGGAGCCGCCATCAATCAATTAGCGGGTTTAATTTCCAATGAAAAGATGCAGGAGATGAATTATCAAGTAGATCAAAAGCACCGCCCAGTGGAAGAAGTTGTGAAAGAGTTGTTAGCAGCCAAATCCTAATAACTTTAAATCTTCGGGACGATCGATATCGGCCAGGGGAGGAAGACAAGCAAATGATAAATTAAGATGGCGCACAATTGTCATTGTTTGCTGCCAAACTTCCTCGGTACTCCAATTAATCCCAATAAAAAGTTCGGGAATAAACCTTTGCAAACCAATTAGATAATAACCGCCATCTAAGGCAGCACCAAGAACTACTTGATTTGCTGTCAGTTTTTCAAATGCCTGGGCGAGTAATGGGGCATTCAATTGCGGACAGTCCGTACCAATAGTGACAATTGCCCGATCTCCCCTATTAAACACCATTTGAAACGCCGCCGCCATCCGCTCGCCTAAGTTTCCTTCCTCTTGCTTTTGGTAAGCAATACCAGAACCAAGCCAGTTTTGCATCAAAAGGCGATCGCCTCCTGTAAAATGAACTTCAATGTCAGTCCCCCGATTAGTTTGCAATTCCCTTGCTTGAATTAGCGTCTTTTCTGCCAATTGGCGGTGCAGTTGTGCTGCGCCTTCTGCCCCCAAAGCGGGAATTAAGCGAGTTTTGGTTTTGCCAACTTCGGGATAGCGAGTGAAAATAATTAAAGTTTCTGCCACAGCTATAGCGTGTCTAAATCATTTGTGTAAATCTGTAGCGACTGTCTTGAAAGTCAAGGGCGAAGCTCTTGTGTTATGAAAATATTCTGACACCACCAAGGCACAAAGACACAAAGACACAAAGAATTAAGCATCTGTAGGGGCGGGTTTGGGAATGAATTTTAATCTTAACCAATAACCTGAATAAACCCGCCCCGACGCACCGTAATTTTTAAACACTCATTGCCAGCATTCTTTGAATTGGTTGCCAAGCAGCTAAACGAGTTGCTTCTGGCAAAATAATTTCAGGAGTCCTATTTTTCATTGCTAAATAAAGTTTCTCCATTGTATTCAGCCGCATATAAGGACATTCATTGCAAGCACAATTGCTAATTGGCGGAGCGGGAATAAATCGCTTTTGAGGTTCCCGCCTTTGCATTTGGTGAATAATTCCCGGTTCTGTCGCCACAATGAACTCTCGGCTAGCACTTTGTTGGCAATAATTTAATAAGGCAGACGTGGAACCAATAAAGTCAGCATGACTAAGCACAGGTGGTTCGCATTCTGGGTGGGCAATCACTTCAGCTTGGGGATGGATAATTTTAAGTTGGACAATTTTCTTTTCCGAAAAGTTTTCATGCACAATGCAAGCTCCTTGCCAAATTACCAAATCTCGCCCCGTTTGTGCCGCCACATAGCGGCCTAAATTACGATCTGGAGCAAAAATTATTGGTTGATATTGAGGGATTTGGTTAACAATTTTAACGGCGTTGGAACTGGTACAAATAATGTCGCTCATGGCTTTAATTGCCGCCGAGCAGTTAATATAAGAAACAACTACATGATCCGGATAGGCTGCTTTGAATTCGGCAAAAGCTGCCGGAGGACAGGAATCTGCCAAGGAACAACCCGCGTCTAAATCTGGTAAAAGTACCAATTTATCGGGATTGAGAATTTTGGCGGTTTCTGCCATGAAATGAACGCCAGCAAAAACAATCGCATCAGCCGTAGTGCTGGCGGCACGGCGAGCCAGTTCTAGGGAGTCGCCAATATAGTCGGCAACGTCTTGAATTTCCGATTCTTGGTAATAGTGCGCCAAAACAACGGCATTTAATTCCTTTTTCAGCCTCTGAATGGCGGTAAATAAATCGCGGGGTAGTTCAGGGCGTTGAGTTAGGGGCGATTGTCGCAGGGTAGTTGTAAACACGGTAGCAGGTAGTTAGTGTCCTTTAATTATAGTATTTTTTACCAAAAGCAAGCAAGGAGTTTATGGTTTTTTTATTAATTTAAGAGGTAATTGCCGAAACTACCACTGTTAAAAGAGGCCACCCTTGCCTATCCTGAGAAGAGAGGGAGGAAAAGGCGGTTATGGGCGAAACAATCAAAATTGCAGTAGTGGGCGACGTTCACGACCAATGGGAACCAGAAGATGCGATCGCCCTGAAGCATTTGGGGGTAGATTTAGTCCTATTTGTGGGAGATTTTGGCAATGAGGCAGTCTCAGTCGTACAAGCCATAGCATATTTAGACCTCCCCAAAGCCGCCATTCTCGGCAACCACGATGCCTGGTACACTGCTACCGACTGGGGACGGAAAAAATGTCCCTACAACCGCCAGCAGGAAGACTGGGTACAGGAACAACTGGATTTGTTGGGACAAACCCATGTCGGTTATGGCAAATTAGATTTTCCCGAATTTAATTTAACTGTAGTGGGGGGACGGCCTTTTACTTGGGGCGGTCCGGATTGGAAATACGCGCCATTTTATTTAGAACGTTATCGAGTTGGCAATTTTGCCGACTCTGCCGACAGGATTGTGGCAGCCGCGCTCAGTAGCAATTATGAAACCATTATTTTCCTTGGTCATAATGGTCCAGCCGGATTAGGAGAGAGTCCAGATAGTCCCTGTGGCAAAGATTGGGAACCGATGGGCGTAGACTTTGGCGATCCTGATTTTACCGCAGCGATCGCCCAAACTCGTTCCGCAGGTAAATCAATTCCCCTAGTCACTTTTGGTCATATGCACCATCAACTCCGCATCAGGAATAAACTCCGACAAGCCGTTGCCACCAGTGCTGAAGGAACAGTTTACCTCAATGCTGCCAGCGTTCCCCGGATTATTCCCACAGCTGATAATCGCCTGCGAAACTTTTCCCTTGTCCAGATGCAAGCTGGCATCGTTTCCCAAATCTCCTTAGTTTGGGTAGGACAAGATTTCAGCATCACCTCAGAACAAATTCTCTATACCCTTTAACGAAGGGGAGGTGGGGTGATAGGGAGATGGGGTGATGGGGTGAGAGCCAGTAGGGTGCGTTAGCGCCAGCGTAACGCACCATCAACGCTATATACGGAGCAGCTGCGTAAGTCCTGTTTGAGAACCGCTATAGGGCTAAAGCCCAACTACAAACTACTAATATTAATCTTCAGGAATAATTATCTTTCCCGACTAAAATCGCCCCTAACCTTTACCCGCTAGCGATTTCACCCTCTCCATCATCTATACCCAGATTGCGAAGACCTGCAAATTTTTGTTACAAGTTATGAAGACCCCTCGCAAGCGTAAGACAGAATGTTTGGTGCCTTTCCTAGCCTTAAAGATAGTCCCGGCACCGATTGGGGAGAAAAAATCCTCAATACCGTCGCCAGTCAGACGATTCGCCATATGTTCACCGCGAGCGAAGCCGTCGAAATTGCCATTCGCTGCCATCCCTCCAGCAAACTCTTGCAAGGCAGCATTGACAGCCTGAAAATGAGTGGTCGTGGTTTAGTTATCCGGCAAGCCTTCCGAGTTGCCGAGATGACCTTTGAAACCGATGTGGTTGCCATTGACTTTAGTTCCGTACTCCAAGGAAAAATCAGTCTTAAGCAACCTGCTCAAGCCGTTGCCTTCGTCGTTCTTAGCCAAGCTGACATCAACCACGCTTTCACTGCCGAACTCGTTACCAAGCGCCTGCAAAACCTGGATGCGCCAGAATTAACTGCCATTTCTGGCGGCGAACCAGTTTCCTTTACTGATGTAGAAGTCCAGTTGATGCCAGAAAATCAGTTGAAAATCCTTGCCAAAGCCGATTTACCCAATTGTGCCAATGTCCCCGTCAGTATGACTGCCACCTTAGCCGTAGAACGACGGCGGCGGATTTCTTTTCAAAATCCCCAATTCTGTGCCGCCGATATTCCAGAACCAATGCAGGCAATTTCCCAAATTTTAACAGCGGCATTGGCAAAAATATTGGATAATATGGTCGATCTAGACCGCTTCAACTTGGATGGTGTCACCATGCGGATTAATCGTTTGGAAACCCAAGGAAAAAACCTGGTTTTTAGCGGTTATGCCCAAATTGAGCGCGTTCCCAATAATCCTTAGCTGCCAAACATTTCATGCCATTAGCAAATTTATTTTCTTTGGGTGGTGTCGTGATGTGGCCTCTCCTGGGATTTTCCCTGTTAGGAGTGGCACTAATTTTAGAACGGTTGCGATTTTGGTGGCAAGTTTTACCAAACCAAGACCAAGTGGTGCGGGAATTTTTGGCAGCATATAAGCGCAATCCACTTGCCGCCTTAACCAAGTTACAAAAGCACGAGAATTTGCCCATAGCACGGATTTTTTTGGCAGCTTTGGAATTAGAAAATCCCCATCCAGAGGAGTTTCGACTGGCATTGGAAACAGCGGCTCAGGCAGAGTTGCCTTTACTGAAACGGTTTAATACCGTCTTTGAAACAATTATTAGTGTTGCGCCGCTGTTGGGTTTATTGGGAACAATTTTAGGATTGATTGCCTCCTTTGCGGCGCTGAAAATTGGGGATGTGGGGGGAAGTAAAACTACTGATGTGACGGCGGGAATTAGCGAAGCTTTAATTTCTACCGCAGCAGGGTTAGTGGTGGCAATGATAACTTTATTATTTGCTAATTCTTTTCGCGGTTTGTATCAGCGCCAGCGAGCGTTGATTCAGGAATATGGGGGACAGTTGGAGTTGCTCTATCGTCGCCACTACGAACAAAGTAGAATTTAAGCATAAATTTTGATATTTTTTCCTATGCGCTTGCCAGAAGAATCAGAAGATACATCTTTCCAAATCAATATCGTGCCGATGATTGATGTCATCTTTGCGATTTTGACCTTTTTTATTATGTCTACGCTATTTTTAACTCGCTCTGAAGGGTTGCCAGTGAATCTCCCCAAGGCAGCGACGGCGGAAACTCAACAGCAAGCACCGATTACGGTGACTGTTAATGGACAGGGAGAAATAGCCATTAATCGTCAACCTGTGTTGTTGGAAAATTTAGAGGCGACAATTAGGGCGCAGGTAGGCGCAAATGAGTCAGCATTAGTCGTAATTAATGCTGATGCCAGTGTTAGTCATGGACAAGTGGTGGCGGTGATGGATAGATTGCGATTGATTAAAGGAGTGAAGTTGGCGATCGCCACCACTAAACCTTAAGATCAAGATGGGCGATCGCTCTCTATTAACTAGCTTACGGCATAATTAACGGTTCTTTGGCAACTTGCTCTAAGGCTACTGACTCCAATAAATCTACCCATTCAGCTTTGAGTGCGGAATCATTAGGATTTTCGCGACGCAATTGAGCCAGAGTCGTTAGGGTTTCTTGCCAAATTCCCGCTTCCGCATACAAATCAACTTTTTCCCGCATTGTCGCTTTCTCCAACTTACTAGCAAGTTTGGAGTCTAAGGGGATTCGTTCAATAAACTCCTCTTCAGTCACATCGCCTGATGGTTCGGAAGCGTCACAAATCAGAGAGAAATACCAATGGTATTTTTTCCCAACTTGTAGAGGTGGGAAATTAGCATTGGCTGGCAGGCTAATGCTGATAATTCCCGGATTGCGATTGACGACAAACCTGGTTTGGTAAATTTCTCGTCCGTTTTCCTTATTAACTTGATCGTATTCCAGCAGGCTAAATTTTACTTCCTGATTGGCTGTGTCTGGTACATAGACAAAGAATGTGGGATATGCTGATACCGTCAGCGATACTTTAGATATCCGCTTCTTTTGATTGGTATCTAGCTCTTTTTCATCAGCAGCCGATTTTTGGTTGGGAACTAACAAAATTGGTCGTTGAATGGCATTTTTGTCGCCATTGGATTTTAAGCCACAACCTCTATTTCCACCAGATTCGCTGCCAGTTGGTCTTTCTGTGCTGGGGGGTGGACTAAATTTGGCGGCAACGGTAAATTCTGGTTGGGTGCTAGTTGAGGACAGAGATGGTCTAGTGAGAACAAAGAGGGGTAAGCTCCAGGCAATCAAGCCTAGTAAGAAGAGTAGATGAGATGCTTTGAGGTTTGAGCGCAGCGTGGGTTTAGCCATAGTTTTATCCTAATTGTTCAGACCGCCAAATCCAAGGGGGCGATCGCCAATAATTAGTAGTGAGGGGGAAATTTTTCCTTTGTGCCGTCCTGCCAGTCGCCAGGTGGCATTCCTGCCAGAGCCGTTGCTAATAACTACTTTAACTTAGGACTACGATCGTTTATTATGCAACGTTGTTCCTGGGATTTCCAGGGCATTGCCAAAAATGTAACCAGCGCATTTTTGAGCGGGGTTGAAATTAAAGCGGATTTACAAGAGGGGCGATCGCTGTATGATTGACTGTAGATCTACCCATTGGTTCTAAACTCGGATAGTTTTGATTGAATCTGGTCTAGCCACCTCTATGCCTGCTAAAGATATATATCACAATATAGTTAAAAATGCTTTGATAAAAGATGGATGGACAATTACCCACGATCCATTGCGGATTCGTCTTTCATCTGGCAAGAATCTCTTTGTTGATTTGGCGGGTGAACGGCTAATAGCAGCTGAACGCGGAATTGAGAAAATAGCTGTAGAAGTTAAAAGTTTTACTCGCCCATCTGAAATGAGTGCGCTTGAGGAGGCAGTTGGTCAATTTGTTTTATATAATCAGCTTCTCAAACGTTACCATCCAGAATATGTACTTTATTTAGCTGTCACGGAAGATATTCGACAATCTGTGTTTGAACAAGAAGCGGGTAAAACAATGCTTGAAGATAAAATTGTTCGTTTATTTAGTTTTGACGAAAAATCGGAGGTAATTGCCCAATGGATACCCTGAATTTTTACCGAAAAGCAATTGAGGATTTGCTACAAGACTATATTGAATATCTGGGAAGTAACCCTGATACTGAAGTCAGTTTAGCAATCGATCGGGAGCGCGATCGCTATTTGTTAATCGAAACAGGCTGGGAACAAAATAAACGTATTTATGGCACTTTTATTCATATTGATATTATTGATGGGAAGTTATGGATTCAGCATGATGGAACTGAAGTAGGAATTGCCGATGAATTGGTGGCGGCGGGAATTCCTAAGCAAAGTATTGTTTTGGCTTATCGTTCTCTAGACCGACGTAGAGTTACTGATTTTGCCATAATGTAGTTGCGTAAGTCCTGTAGAAGTTAGGTTGAGGCTTGAAAAATGACTGATAGGTTATTGGCAGGCATGGGTTGAATTTTCAATAAAGAGAAGTTTTCCGCTTCAGCCACTGAGACTACTGCCTCTAAATCGCGGACTCCCCACTCTGGGTTTTGAGATCGCAAACTGGCATCAAAATCAGCATTACTGTCAGCGGTATGATTTCCACCTTGTTTAAATGGGCCATAAAGGTACAAAATCCCGCCAGCGGGCAAAATCTTTCTTGCTCCCGACATTAATCCCAAACAGGCTGACCAAGCAGCGATGTGAATCATATTAATATTAACAATAGCTTGAATTGCTTGGTTGGGGAGATGGCGATCGCTACTCCAATCTAAATTCTGCACATCTAAGGCTAAAGGCGAATGCAAATTATCCGAGGGACAATATTTCTGCCAAGCCACAATGCTTTGACGTGCCACTGGGTTAGGATCGGATGGTAGCCACTGGCGAGGATGTAGGTGTGGGGCAAAAAAGACAGCGTGTTCCCCTGTACCGCTGGCAATCTCTAGCACTGTTCCTTGGGGCGGCAAAACTTGTAAAAGCACTTGTAGAATCGGTTCTCGGTTTCGCAGTGTTGCCGGAGCATATTGTCGAGCATCGATAGAATCTGGCATAGTTGTGTTTTTGGCTAGTCCGTTTTGCGATAATGGCGATCTGATTTGGTGACTGACTCCTATGTTAGCAAGAGTTTGGAGTGCATCTATTGTTGGAATTGATGCGGTAAAAGTCGGCGCTGAAGTTGATGTTTCAGCGGGATTGCCCGCAATTGTGGTGGTTGGCTTGCCCGATACGGCGGTGCAAGAGTCAAAAGAACGGGTGAAAGCGGCGCTGAAAAATTCTGGTTATGCTTTCCCGATGCGCCGGATTGTGGTTAATTTAACCCCGGCGGATTTGCGAAAGGAAGGTCCCAGTTTTGATTTACCAATTAGTGTGGGTATTTTAGCCGCATCGGATCAAGTCAGTCCGCAAATGTTGGGAGATTATTTATTTTTGGGCGAGCTTTCTTTAGATGGCAGTTTGCGCCCAGTGGCTGGGGTTTTACCGATTGCGGCGGCGGCAAAAAAGTTAGGTATTGCGGGTTTAGTAGTTCCGGCGGCGAATGCGCGAGAAGCGGCAATTGTGGAAGGATTGACGGTTTATGGTTGTAAAAGTTTGGCGGAGGTGGCAGATTTTTTAAATGATCCGGCTAACTATCAACCTGTGGAAGTGAATGGGTTAGAAGAATTAGCCAAATCCCGATTTGTTGGTCCGGATTTGAAAGATGTCAAAGGGCAAGCTCACGGGAAAAGAGCTTTGGAAATTGCGGCGACGGGGGGTCACAATTTGATTTTTGTAGGATCTCCAGGGAGCGGGAAAACTATGTTGGCAAGGCGATTGCCAGGAATTTTACCCCCCCTGACATTTGCGGAAGCTTTGGAAGTGACCCAAATTCATTCTGTAGCTGGTATGTTAAAGGATAGAGGTTCTTTAGTAAGCGATCGCCCTTTTCGCAGTCCTCATCATTCTGCCTCTGGTCCTTCTTTGGTTGGTGGGGGTAGTTTTCCTCGTCCGGGGGAAATTTCTTTGGCCCACAGAGGTGTGCTTTTCTTGGACGAACTAACGGAATTTAAACGGGATGTATTAGAGTTTTTGCGGCAACCTTTGGAAGATGGTTATGTGACCATTTCTCGGACTCGTCAATCTGTCACTTTTCCCGCCCAATTTACTTTAGTTGCCAGTACCAATCCTTGTCCCTGCGGTTATTTTGGCGATTCGATTCAAGCTTGTACTTGCAAACCTTTTCAACGGGAACAATATTGGGCAAAACTTTCTGGTCCGTTGATGGATAGAATTGATTTACAAGTGATAGTTAGTCGGCTAAAACCAGAAGAAATTACTCGCCAACCTTTGGGAGAAGCTTCCGCGCCAATTCAAGAGCGAGTGCAAGCTGGACGCGATCGCGCTACCCACCGTTTTAAATCTGAACCCAGTTTGCGGTGCAATGCGGAAATGCAAAGTCGTCATTTACGGGATTGGTGTCAATTAGACGATCATTCTCGCAATTTGTTGGAGGCAGCAATTCGGAAATTGGGACTTTCGGCGCGAGCCACCGATCGAATTTTGAAGGTAGCGCGGACGATTGCAGATTTGGCAGGGGAGGAGGAAATTAAAAGCGATCGCGTTGCCGAAGCTATTCAATATCGTACCATCGATCGAATGCAATAGTTAGACTATAAGTTGCGCTGAAACTCTTCTAAAATGTCCAACAAGTTGACTTGACATTGGGTGGGGAGTAAATCAGATAAAGGCAGTTCCCGCTTGCCACCGCCTAATTTAACCGGGGTGCTTTCCAAGATTTTTAGCACCAGGCTTTCTGATAAAGTGCGATCGCTAATTAAGGGATACAACTTTTCTGCCAGCACGGTATGGAGATGGGCGTTGGCGAGGTATAAATGCCATTTTGCCACATCAATGTAGATATTTTCGCCAATCTCGGCGGCGAGGGCTTCAATAGCCTGGGAGGTATTTTGGGGAGCCATATAATTTAATTATCTGTGGGGGTTTGGGAATAGTTGGCGATCGCCAAGATATAAACTCCATGTAGTACCAGCACCAGCGCCCAACCGCCTGTTACCCAAATTGCCCAAGGCCAAGAGGCATTTTGAATTTTATCAAAAAACCACAGGCCAGAGTTAGAAGCCAAAAATAGGGCAACATGGAAAGCAAAATTAATTCTGTCTTCTAGGCGGCGAAATTCGGGGTCATTGCGGTCTGGTTTGCGAGGCCAACTAGGGGGCATAATCAAACTCAACTAATATTGTGCAGGATCGTTTCAACTATTCTTCTAGCTTAGGGGAGAATGAGCTAGTTTTCGGCTGATTTCAATTCCAGCAACTTGAGAAATTTCCGAATTAAACCGATGGTGACTCCGGGTAATTCCAATTGGGGAGTTAACCCCACATCCTCTAGGACTTCAAAAGCTCGGATGGCTTGGGGGTTAAGATTGGCAAGACGACGACCAATTTCTGGGCTAGTAAATTCTGACTTTCTGCCCCAGATAATGGCTGTGGGAACCTGGAGTTGGGTAATATAAAGGGATAAATCGAAACACAAATCCCCTCGGACGAAGGCGAGGGCGGCATATTCGGCATTGGGTTGGGTCGCGGAAGCCAAATAAGCCTCTACAATTTCATTATAGATCCGACTGGGTTGGGCAAATTGCCGCCCTTCCAAAAAGGCGCGAATGCCGTTACTATTAGCTACTCCGGCACTATATAGAAATCGGTCTAGAATGGGAATGCCGACAAGTTGGGCAAAGAAACTGCGGGAATAACTGCCTTCAAACTCTGCTAAACCTGCGGGAGTCGTTAAAATTAGGTTTTTAAAAACCTCTGGACGGGCGATCGCTGCTCTAATTGTAAACGCTGCTGTCAGGGAAGAAGCAATAACTGTGGTGGCGCTGGTACAAGTTTGTTCCAGAAACTCAATAATCGTGTTGACATAATCATCAACTTGATAGTTGCGGGGAGGATGTTCCGAACGTCCCCAACCCAGCAAATCCGGGGCAATTACCCGATAGTCTGAAGCAAAGGCGGGATAGACTTTTGACCACTCGTAGGCAGAGGAACCGCCGCCAAAACCGTGCAGAAATACCAAATTAGGTAAATTATGGTAGCTGGCATCGTTAGGCGATCGCCAAGGTTCGCCCCCGGTTGTATAGTAAACCATTCTACCAAGGGATGTGACTACTGAGCGTTGTTCAAAGCCGGGTGGTTGGAGCATAAGAGCAAAATATCTTTAATCCGTAATTTTTTGGCAATCCTCTTCATCTTAATCTATGCTTTGGTTGGCACGGCTCTGGCTCGCACCCACATTTCCATCAGGGGAACTTCAAAGCGATCGCTTCCTTCTCGATCTAGTACCCGATAGCGGCGCATTCTCCTCACCGCTGCTGCCAATACCTCATCCTCTGCCATCAACCCATCTTCCCCTTGATGCACCATTTTCAGCAACAATCGTGGTAGAGAGATTTAGGGTTATAATACTTGGGTTGCGCGACAGTAAACCCCAACAAAACACTTAAAATGTTGGGTTTCCACTGTCGTTTCAACCCAACCTACAATTTACCCTGCGGTGAAATACTTTGCGGCTGGATGATAGGTAATAATGGCAGTAGTTGATTGCTCTGGATATAACTGCTCGCTTTCATCCATGAACAGATTAATCCGCTCGCTTCCCAACAACTCCAATAACTTAAATTGATCCTGAATATTTGGACAAGCCGGATAACCAAAGCTGTAACGGGAACCTTGATATCTTTGGGCTAAAATATCTCGAAGATTATCCGGTTCTTGCTCTGCAAAACCTAATTCCCGGCGAATTCTGGCATGAGTCCATTCGGCTAAGGCTTCGGCAACTTGGACTGCTAAACCGTGAAAATACAAGTAATCGGTATATTGATTGTTGGCAAACAATTTTTGGGCGTATTCTGTCGCTACATTGCCTACTGTGACTGCCTGCATGGGAAAGACATCAATTTTCCCAGATGCTACCGGAGCAAAAAAGTCTGCAATGCAGAGACGACGATGCGATCGCTGTCTGGGAAAATTAAAAGTAGCTATCTTGTTATCCTGTGCCTCTGGGTGGTAAAGATGCAAGGAATTGTTTTCAGCTTGACAGGGGAAGTAACCATAAACCACTTGCGGATGTAACAAGTTTTCGGCAACTACTTTTACTTTCAAGTCCTCCAAAATTGGATAGACAGTGGTTTTTAAAAACCGATCGTATTCCTCTCTGGATTGATCTGGCGGTTTGCGGAATTGCCATTGTCCCACAAATAAAGCTTGATGGTCTAAATAATAGAATACTTCAGACCACGGAATGTCTTCCGCCAGTAAAATTTTCGTTCCCCAAAAAGGCGGGATTGGACGGGCAATATCGATGTCTACCGCTTCTGAGCGTCTCGTATCTTCTGGTAAAATCTCCTTTTCCACGGATTTTGGAGTGGCTTTTTCTACCTTGACTTCTCCATTTAATCCATTTGTTTCAACTTCATCCACAAACCCTTTGAAATCATCCCATTTACCTGCCTCCTTCGCAGGCATTAACTTGTCCATGAAATGCAAGTCAGAAAAAGCGTCTTTGCCATAAACCACTTTCCCCTGATAAGTATCCTGGCAATCTCCATAAACAAACTTTTGCGTCAGCGCCGCGCCGCCTAAAATTACTGGTACGGTAATTCCCCGCTGATTAAATACTTCCAAATTCTCCTTCATAAAGGCAGTGGATTTCACCAACAACCCGCTCATAGCAATACAATCGGCTTGATATTGATGGTAGGCATCAATAATATTATCTACAGGTTGTTTAATCCCCAAATTAATCACCTTGTAGCCATTGTTGGATAAAATGATATCCACCAAATTCTTGCCAATGTCGTGAACATCACCTTTCACCGTGGCAATGATCACAATTCCCTTGGCATTATTATCAGAATCTTTCTTTTCCATGAACGGCTCTAAATAGGCAACGGCTGATTTCATGGTTTCTGCCGATTGCAAGACAAAGGGTAATTGCATTTGTCCAGAGCCAAACAGTTCGCCGACAACTTTCATTCCATCCAACAGGAAAGTATTAATAATTTCCAACGGCGGGTATTTTTCCAAAGCTCTTTTTAACTGTTCTTCCAAACCAATTCGCTCACCGTCAATGATATGACGCTTCAAACGTTCTTCTACAGGTAAACTTTCATCTCCAGAGCGATCGCGTTTGGTTGTTGCCCCGGCAAATAGATTGGTTAATTCTGCCAAAGGGTCATAAATACAGACATTACCATCAAATTGTCGTTGATCAAAAATCAACTTGCGGCACAACTCTTGATGGGCGGGATCGATTTTTGCCAAGGGTAAAATCTTATTTGGACTGACAATTGCCGCATCTAAACCTAGTTCCATTGCCAAATGGAGAAAGGTAGAATTTAACACTTGCCGCGCTGCCGGGTTAAGTCCAAAGGAAATATTAGAAACGCCCAAAATAATGTGACATCCCGGCAATTCTTGCCGGATGCGGCGAATTGATTCCATTGTCGCTTTACCATTGGCGCGATCTTCTTCAATCCCGGTGGAAATGGGTAAAGCTAAAGGATCAAAAAACAGTTCGCTGGCAGGAATGCCAAAATTAATGGCGGCATGGTAAGCTCGTTGGGCGATCGCAAACTTTCTTTCCGCTGTTCTTGCCATCCCCTCCTCATCAATGGTTCCCACCACTACTCCAGCGCCGTACTGCTTTGCCAATGCCAACACTTTATAAAAGCGCTCTTCCCCATCTTCATAATTAGTGGAATTGAGCAAACATTTCCCGCCAGCTACCTTTAACCCCGCCTCCATTTTTTCCCATTCCGTCGAGTCCAGCATTAAGGGTAAAGTGGTATTGGTCACTACGCGGGATGCCACCTCGCGCATATCGCGCACCCCATCTCGCCCCACATAATCCACGTTGACATCCAAAACGTGAGCGCCTTCTCGCACCTGCTCCCTCGCCATTGCCACCAAGCCATCCCAATCTTCAGCATTCAGCAATTCGCGGCACTTTTTGGAACCGCTGGCATTCAATCTTTCGCCGACAATTAAAAAAGAGTTATCCTGTTCGTAGGGTTGAGCGCTGTAAATTGAGGCCGCTGAAGGTTCGTAATGAAAGTTTCTTTCCTTGGGTTTCAGGGTTTGAGTAATATCAGCTAATTGTTCAATGTGTGCTGGACCAGTGCCGCAACAACCCCCAATTACTTGCACGCCTAAATCTTCAATAAAGTGCATGAGGGCAAAGCGCAATTCCATCGGCGTTAACCGATAGTGTGCCTTACCACCCACATTTTCTGGCAACCCAGCATTGGGAATACAAGAAACCACGAAGGGCGAATTTGCCGACAAATATTTAATATGTTCTGCCATTCGGTCGGGACCCGTGGCACAATTTAAACCAAGAATATCAATGGGGAAAGGTTGCAGAATTGCCAAAACTGCACTGATATCCGAACCTACCAACATAGTTCCGGTAGTTTCCATTGTCACCGATACCATGATTGGCAGGCGATCGCCTTTCTTTTGCAACACTTCTTCAATGCCATTCAGTGCCGCTTTGATTTGCAGCACATCCTGACAAGTTTCCACAATAAATAAATCTACCCCGCCATCAAACAACCCCTCGGCTTGTTCGGCAAAGGAAGCTTTCATCGTATCAAAATCAATATGCCCCAAAGTTGGCAACTTGGTAGTGGGACCAATGGAGCCAGCCACAAATCGGGGTTTTTCTGGGGTGGAAAACTCTGCCGCCACCTTTTTCGCCAATTCCGCCGCCGTTTTGTTGAGATAATAGGCTTGGTCTGCCAGATCGTATTCTGCCAGGACAATCGAGGTACTACCAAAAGTATCCGTTTCAATCACATCGGCTCCCACTGCCAAAAAGTCTCGATGCACCTTGGCAACGGCTTCCGGTTTGGTGTGAACCAAATACTCATTACACCCTTCGTACTCGGCTCCCCCAAAGTCCTCCGCCGTCAGGTTTTGCAATTGCAGGTTAGTTCCCATTGCCCCATCAAAGACGATGACAGGGCGTTGCGGACTGTGGAGGCGAGCGAGAAAGGGACTATTCATAGGGGTCTTGGGCAAGAATATCTTGGTAGATAATTAATTATAGCTATATGGGAGCCATTCAAATGACTGAACTACAGGCGATCGCCATAACCGAGGATTGCAGGAAGACAGGGCATAATAACAGATCTGCCTGAACTATTCAGTTTTTACAAAGCAAACACCACTCTGAGCGCCTCATCAATTTTGAATATAATTTCTAGTTCCAGTTCACCTCGGATAGCCAGCAAGCGAGAGCGATAATCTATTGGGCGCGTTTGCAAACAGTCTGCAATCGATTTTTTAGTTATTCCATTGACCTCAGATGGCTCAATCTCAACATTAGTTTTAATTTTAGCTTTTTTGTCACTCCAAGCCGTAATTGGCACAACTTGAATAACCGGAACCCGCTTATTATAAACATTGTTAGTCACTACAATACAAGGTCTGACTTTTCCAGTTTCTGACCCTTTTGTTGGCTCAAGATTAACATCAATAATTATCCCTCGTTTGAGATTTATTCCTTCAGCCATTCTTCTAAACCCGCTTCTGTCAATTCTTGTAGCTCTCCATCATTTTCATAAATCTCAGCATAGAGAGTAGCTGATTCTTGCAATTTATTGGCTTCCAAGACTAACTGCAATTTTTGCAAAGCAATTATCACAACTTCGCTGGGTTCCTGAAATCCATATTCTTGACAGCTATCCAGAAATTTAATGGTAGAATCATCAAGTTTAAATGTTTTTTCTTTCATCATTGTCAATTTCCCGTCTTCTCAAAACTTCTGCGATCGCTCGTTTGACTACCTACTTAATATCAATTTAAAGTTCGTAGTTGGGCTTTAGCCCTAATCCGGAAAGGGCTGAAGCCCAACTACGAACCTTAGAGATCGTCTCAACCCTTACCATAATCTTTGATAGGATATTCTACCCAACAACTTCTTAACCATTCTCTGCCCTTTTGCTCAAGATACCAATGAATGCTATTTTCTAGTCAATCATAAAGTTCGTAGTTGGGCTTTAGCCCTAATCCGGAAAGGGCTAAAGCCCAACTACGAACCTTAGAGATCGTCCCAGCCCTTACCATAATCTTTGATGGGATATTCTACCCAACAACTTCTTAACCATTCTCTGCCCTTTTGCTCAAGATACCAATGAACGCTACTTTCTAGCCAATCATAAGGTGATTCTACAAGTTTGTGCTTGACTGGATTATAATGAATATAATTAATTGTGGTATAATAATGCCTTTCCGATCGAATAGCTCGATCTGTAAAAGAATGCCATACTTTTCCTTCTTGACGATCTTCTAAATTCCACTGCCGAGCTAATTTACCATGAATCAACCGCAATGTTTTACTTAACCATTTAAAATCAAGTTTAGCAGTCAACAAATGATAATGATTTGGTAGTACCACCCAAGTCATAATTTCTATCCCTTCATTAATCAATACTTCAAATAATTGATTTAACAGTTGTTGCCGACGCTCGGAATTGATGCGGTTTTTATGTTGATAACAAGCAGCAGTCAGTAAATAATATTCTCCATCTGTCACTGGATGGGGTGGAGAATGGAGCGGATAACCATTTAATTTCCGTTGTTGGATTAATTCTGCTTTTTGTTCTGGTGTCAATTGATGATATTGGTACATGAATGATAATCTTGCTTGTAGTTGGTCATAAATAAAAGACTATAAGCAAAAGTTCGTAGTTGGGCTTTAGCCCTTCCGGATTCGTACTAATTTATGCTAAAAAAGTCAAATTGTCAATCTTTTCTTTCTGAATTAGGCTAAAACAAAAGTTTGTAGTTGGGCTTTAGCCCTAATCCGGAGGGGCTAAAGCCCAACTACGAACTAAGGGAAAATAAAAAAAAATTTTTCCGCATGACGGCGGGACAAAATATAAGAAGGGCAAAAGAGCAAGAGAGCAGAGGGTAAGAAGAATTCACTCAACGGAGCAGACAACCCGAAAGCCGCTGTAGACGTACCTGCCGCCTAGATTGTACCTGCTACGATAAGCCGAACGGCAATACCACGGATTGCCGCGCCAAGAACCACCGCGCAGCACCCGTAGGCGATCGTCGTTTTTAACTTTCTTCCCTAGGCTCAGATAGTTTTGATAACGATTATCATTATCTTTTTCGTCCCACACTCTCCCATCCCCAGGCGCTCCATTGTAATTATCATGCCAGGGATCGGCGCACCATTCCCACACATTTCCATGTAAATCGTACAATCCCAAAGCATTTGCTGGAAAACCGCCTACATCTGTAGTTTGTTCTCGATACTGCCCTTTGGGTGAATTGTCGTAGGTGTAGTTGCCGTCATAGTTAGCTTGGCTGGTGGTAATGTTACTGCCAAAATAAAATGGTGTTTCCGTACCTGCCCGACAAGCATATTCCCATTCGGCCTCGCTCGGCAATCTATAACTGCGTCCGGTCTTTTTGGAGAGTCGAGCGCAGAACTCTACTGCCTCATACCATGAAATATTCTCTACCGGACGATTATTTCCTTTAAAATGAGATGGATTGGGATTGAGATCGATTTCAATTTTGGGTAAATTTGCTACCACCAGCCATTGAACTTGGGTAATCGGGTATTTTCCCATGCAAAAAGGTGGCATGACTACTAAATGTTGGGGTCTTTCAGCATCACCACTCTCTTTTTCTGACTTAGGCGCACCCATAGTAAATATCCCCCCAGGAATATAAACCATATCTAGTTTGACTTGATGCCCTAAATCTTCGCCAAAAGATTGATCTTTTGGGGTTTGAAGTTGTTTTAACAAAAAATCAGGTATATGTAATGATTGTGTTGGTGGTACTTGGAGAGGAGTAAGCGCTTGCAATACTTCTTTGGCTGATTGATACCGACTACTAGGCGGAATTGACAGCATTTTATCCAATACTTGCCCTAATTCTTGGCTCACCGCCACATTTTGCTTGCGCCATACCCAAGCCATATTCATCGGATCAAAAATTTCATCTACTAAGCTGCCATCATCTCTTTGGTAGGGAAAACATCCCGTTAACAAGCGAGCGCAAGTTGCCCCCAGACTATACAAATCGCTCGCAGGTGAAACATGACCGTGCATTTGTTCTGGAGCCGCATAACCAAATGTACCAACGGAAGTACCCATTTGAGTCATTATCGTGGCACTTAGTTGTTTGGAAACGCCAAAATCAATCAGGACAAAGGAACCTGTGCGATCTCTGATAATATTTTCGGGCTTAATGTCTCGATGAATGACTTTCTTTTGGTGAACAAAATCTAGAACTTCCAAAAGCTCGGTTAATAACTTTCTAATTTGCTGTTCGATAAATCTACCGCCATCGAGTAATTCTGCTAGTAAATTTTTGCCATCGATAAATTCTTGGACTAGATATAATTTGCCATCTTGTTCAAAATATGCCAACAAATCGGGGATGCGGGGATGCTTGCCCAAGTCTTGCAGCCTAATTGCTTCTTGTTGAAACAGTTCTTTGGCTTTATCGCTACTCTGTTGCTGGGCTAAAAATTCTTTAATTACGCAGATGGTATTTAGTCGCTGTTCGTCTACGGCTTTAAAAGTCCGTCCAAAACCACCTTCACTAATATATGCTGTGGCGCGGTATCTATCTTTAAATAGGAATCTTGTCCCACAGCGATTGCAGCATTGATTAGTCGGGGGGTTCTGGTGCTGGCACTTAGGGTTGACGCACTGACTCATAATTTTCTTCCGTAAAAGCTCGCATGATTCATAATACTTTTGGGAAAAATCAAGTTAGACACATTCACTGCTCTCTTGGACAAATCTCGAAAGCCAAATCGTAGCGGTAAAAGCAAACCTTGAACTCTGCAAAAAAATTCATTTGTCCAAGAATTACTGGCACATCATTTAATTGAGTCCAAGCAAAGGCGAGTAGCACAGGTGAAAAAGATGAAACTGAGCCAGAAACGATCAAACCACGCGCCTCACTAGATGCTAAATTACCACTCAGAGGAATTGTCACGACTTGCTCTTCCCAGACAGCACCTAATTGAAGGCCAATCTCATAGGGCAAAACATTAACACTTGCTCCAGTATCTAATAAAGCCATCACTTCTACAGAACGATCGCCATAACTGAGGATTACAGGAAGATAGGGCATAATAACAGATCTGCCTGAGCTATTTCTGCGTTCTGTAAAACAAAAACGTTGCCCCTCAAGCATTGGTAGCTCCTCGTGCCGCTGCTAACAAATCCGATAAAGCTTGCACTGCTGGTTCCTCAACCTGTGGAGACCATACTACCGCCTCAGTAGATTCTAATTGATTTAGAAGTTCCCGATCCTGCCGTTGCAATAATGCCTCAATTCTCTGCCAATCTTGGTAACTAATAATTACTGCCACTGGCTGAAATGCCTCGTCTGTAACAATTTGCTTTTTAATTGCCCGCATAATCTCAATCTTCCCTAAAAATATCATTATAACCATATAGGCGCAATGGACATGACCGAACTACAAGCGATCGCCATTAGACTTGATGGACATACTCTCCAGAGTAAACCCAGGGGGATTCTAAGGTCAAACAGCGATCGGCAACAATTGCCAAAAAGTGAACTAAAGTCAGAGAAGAAATTGAATCAAGAGCGTTGATGGTGCGTTACGCTGCGCTAACACACCCTACGGATAGAGGCGCTGCGTAAGTCCTGTATATAATAATTCGGCAATTTCATTGTTTGCTGGTTTTGATCTTTTCTTGAATGCGATCAAAAACTCCCCCATCTTGAAAGAATTTCTCTTGAATAACTTTCCAGCCCCCAAATGCTTCGGCTTTAAATAACTGCTTGACGGGGGCAAACTTGCCCGCAAATTCCTCTGCTATGCTGGGATCTAAGGGGCGAAATCCCACTTTGGCAAAGGTTCGCTGGGCTTCTGGAGTATAGAGAAATTGCACAAAGGCTTCGGCAACTTCGCGAGTGCCGCGACGCTCGACATATTTATCGACAACGGCGATAGGACTGTCGATCGAAATGTTGACATCAGGAATAATTGTAACGGTATTTTTGGTTAATCCCTCTTGACCTGCGGCAATCAATTCATTTTCATAGTTAATCAGCACGTCTCCAGTATTTTGTCTGATGAAAATATCGGTTGATTCCCGCGCATCTTTTGCCAAAACTCCCACATTGCGATAAACTTTAGTGACGAAATCTAAAGCTTGTGATTCTGTTCCTCCGGTTTGAGTAACGGAACCCCACAAAGCTAGAAAATTCCAGCGAGCAATTCCCGATGTTTTGGGATCGGCAGTGAGGACAGAAACTCCCGGATTCGCTAAATCTGACCAGCTATGGATTTGTTTGGGATTCCCCACCCGGGTGACAATGGCAGCAACTGTTTGGGTAACAATGCCCCGATTGGGAACTTTTTTCTCCCAACCAGATTTAATTAAACCTGCTGTTTGAATCTTGTTCACATCCAGCGCCAATGCCAAGTGGACAACATCCGCAGGTAAGCCATTAATTACTGCGCGGGTTTGGGTGCTAGAGCCAGCATAACTATCTCGAAATTTGATTTCTTGATGGCGATCGCGCAGCCATTTTTCTTTAAATAAAGGAATAATTTCGGTATACGCTGGCCTCGTCACGGCAAAGGAAACCAAGCTCAATTCTACTGGTTTGCGCTGTTCGCTGGCAATTTGGGCTGTCTGGGCTGTAGGCGCGCTCAGGTGCAATTCCTGGGTGCAGGCGGGTGTCAGCAGGCTGAAACTGAGGCTGGCAAATAACAGCAGTCCAAAAGCGGCTGGTTTTTTAAAACCCTGGAATAGTCGGTTTTTCGCTCTCCTCCATCCTAAATTCCAAATTCTCAGCAGTTTGGGCGGGGGATTGAACATCATCAGTAAATACCCTCAATTTTTTTAGATTATGTTAAATCTACGGTATATCGATCGAAATAGTGTATTTTATAGTTTACTATGAAATGCCGACTACTTTTAGTCGCCAATTGCGGAAAGGAAATAAATCCCATGTCCCTGCTCAAAACTGGACTCATCCCCAAACCGAAAGGCTCAATTACTCGCGAAACCTTGATTGCTATGGCAGCGAGAATTGCCCTGATTATCTTGGGTTCTACCGCCCTCAGCTACGTCCATTTAGTCTCTACCCTGGAAACCCAGACGCTGAAACAACTAGAAAAATATATCGCTGAGAGAGGGCAGCGAGAAAACAATATTTTTACTCTGGTAGAAGATAATCATGCCGTCCTCGACCAAGAATTAAGACGCAAAATTGAGGAGTTTAACGATCCTAAGAATAATCAGCGATCGCGCAATTTTCAAGCTGAATTTGAAAATTTATTTGTGCGCTCCAAAGATGGGGCAATCCGCAATCAACCAGAAGGGTTTGATCGCAGTCGCCAGCCCAACGTTTATATTGGCAAAAACACTCAAATAACCCCAGAAATTCGCCTGCGCGTCCTCGCCTTTTACGATTTAGTCGGAGCTTATGGGGCAGCATGGCGCAGTCGCTTTCAAAACGCCTATATTAACGCCCCAGAAAATATTTCTGTCAACTATTGGCCAGAAGTTCCTTGGGCAGAAAATGCCACCGCCGATCTCAACATTCCCGATGAAGAATATTTTTGGGTTGCCGATCAAAAACACAATCCCGACCGCAAAACCGTTTGCACGGGACTCTATTATGATAAAGTAGTCAGAAACTGGATCGTTTCTTGCGAAACCCCCGTTGATATTGGCGGCAAACACATTGCTACCTTGGGGCATGATATCGTTTTAAACGAACTTTTAGACCGTACCTTAAAAGATCGTCTGCCTGGGACTTATAATCTAATTTTTCGGACTGACGGGCGCTTAATTGCCCATCCCGAAAAAATGGAAGAAATTAAAGAAAAGAAAGGTAAACTGGAAATTCTGCAATCCAATGACCCCCACTTAGCCAGGATTTTTCAACTAACCAAAGAACTCAAGCCCGGAACATTAGTTGCCGACAATACCCAAGACCGAGAATATTTAGCCGTGGCAAAATTGAATGCCCCTGGTTGGTACTTTGTCACCGTCTATCCTAAATCAATTTTGGCAGGAGTCGCCTTTGACAATGCGCGATTTGTGCTAATTTTAGGGGGAATTTCCTTATTAGTTGAAGTTGCCGTACTGTTTTTTGTGTTGCGGGAACAAGTCGCTATTCCGCTCAATAAATTAATGATTGCTACTGACAGAATTGCCGCTGGAGATGCCAATATCGATCTTGATGCCAGTCGCCAAGATGAATTGGGACGTTTAGCCTATTCTTTTAATATCATGGCAGAGGAAGTATTTGCCCGCGAAGCCCGCCTAAAAGAAGCCCAAGCTGCTCTGCAAAGAACTGATAAACTGAAAGATGAATTTTTAGCCAATACTTCCCACGAATTGCGAACGCCGTTAAATGGCATTATTGGGATTGCCGAATCTTTGATTGATGGAGCCGCTGGCAGACTCTCCGCTACAACCATTGCTAATTTACGAACTATTGCCATTAGCGGGCGGAGATTAGCCAATTTAGTTAACGATATTTTAGACTTTTCTAAACTCAGACATAAGACCATTGAATTGCAACTCCAGCCAGTGGGATTGCGAGAAATTGTCGAAGTTGTGCTAGCTATTAGCAATCCCCTGATTGGCAATAAAAATTTGCGGCTAGTTAATGGGATTCCCGCAGATTTGCCGCCAGTGACGGCAGATGAAAATCGCCTGCAACAGATATTGCATAATCTCATTGGCAATTCGATCAAGTTTACCGATAGTGGTAGTGTGGAGATATCAGCCCAATTAGTTAGTGGTAGTGTCAGCAGAGAAGAAAGAGTTGAACCGACTGATTTAGCGGCTCAAATTGCCATTCAAAATCAACAACCTCAAATTCGGATTACGATTACTGATACGGGCATTGGCATTCCTGAAGATAAATTAGAAAGTGTGTTTGAATCCTTTGAACAAGCCGATGGTTCCACAGCGCGAATCTATGGGGGGACTGGTTTAGGATTGGCGATTACCAAACAATTAGTGGAATTGCATAGAGGAAGAATTTGGGTAGAATCGGAACTAGACCGAGGTTCGCAATTTTCCTTTACTTTGCCCGTCAGTTCGGTGACAGACTTAAGCGAATTTGGTTCGCCAGTATCTAGTTTGAGGTATGCTGTGCCTGATGAGGAGCCAGCTTTAAGTTTAGCACTGGTTGGGGAAGATGGAGAACAGGCGATCGCCAACCCAGAACAAATCGCTAGTTTAGAAGAAGCGTTTCAACATTCTATTCCTGTCCCTAATCTTCAAGGCAAGCCCTATAAAGTTTTGATTGTCGATGACGAGCCAGTTAATCGACAAGTATTAGTCAATCATTTGTCATTATATCGATATGAAATTGTTGAAGCGGCATCAGGGCGGGAAGCCCTAGAAATTCTGGAACGCGGCGCGAAACCAGATGTGGTTTTATTAGATGTGATGATGCCCCGGATGACAGGTTATGAAGTGACGCGGAAAATCCGAGAAATTTGGAAAGCGAATGAATTACCAGTTTTGTTACTAACCGCTAAAAATCAAGTTTCTGACTTAGTAGTTGGTTTAGAAGCAGGGGCTAATGATTACCTGGCTAAACCAATTTCCAAGGATGAATTGCTAGCGCGAATCAAAACCCATTGTACCCAAGCTGCGATTTTTTTAGAAAATACTCGTCTCTACTTTGAATTGCAATCAGCAGAAATTAGAGAACGAGAACGGGCGGTGCAATTAGAACAGTCTTTGCAAGATGTCCAGAAAATGCAACTCCAATTGATCCAAAGTGAAAAAATGGCAGCAGTTGGACAATTAATTGCGGGAATTGCCCATGAAATTAACAATCCTTTGGCTTTTATTTCTGGCAATCTTAGTTATGCTGAATCTTATGTCAAGGATTTAATTAAAATTATTGGACTTTACAATCGGCATTTTCCCCAACCACCGGAAGAGATTGCCACAATTGTTGAAGAAATTGATTTGCCTTACGTGATTAAGGATTTGCCGAAATTAGTTGCGACTCTGCGGGTAGGAACAGATAGAATTCGCCAAATTAGTAATTCCTTACGGACTTTTTCTCGGTCGGATACTACGGCAAAAGTGGAATTTAATCTCCATGAAGGGATTGACAGCACGTTAATTATTTTGAAACACCGCTTGAAGGCGAATGAACGCCGACCAGAGATCGCGATCGCCAAAAACTATGGTAATCTCCCTCAAGTTAATTGCTATCCTGGACAAATCAATCAGGTATTTGTTAATTTACTAGCCAATGCTATTGATGCCTTGGATGAATCGGTGCAGAATTTTTCCTACCAGCAGAATGAGGCTAATCCCAAACAAATCGTCATTACCACTGAGGCTTCTGTTGATAAGCAATGGGCAATTATTCGGATTCAGGATAATGCTTCAGGGATGCCGGAAGAAGTTCGACAAAAGATATTTGACAACTTATTTACCACTAAACCTGTAGGGAAAGGGACGGGATTGGGTTTATCCATCAGCCGTCAGATTGTGGTGGAAAAACATGGGGGTAAACTTACCTGCTCCTCTGTCATTGGAGTGGGAACAGAGTTTGTCATCGAAATTCCTATTGCTTAGGAATGAAAAATAAATAAAATGACTAATCACAATACTGGTTTACCATCAAAAACTGATGATATCTGTAGGTTGGGTTGCTAGAGGGCAAAACCCAACCTACCACAGATAAATGTTGGGTTTCCACTGTCGTTCCAACCCAACCTACGATTATAATCCAATACAGTTCAGTTAACTAAGTTCGTAGTTGGGCTTTAGCCCTCTCCGGATTAGGGCTAAAGCCCAACTACGAA
>CAKZHE010000220.1 GCA_936920195.1 uncultured cyanobacterium
TCAATACCCCGGATGTTTCAGGAAATTCTGTTTCCTAGTTACAAGCCCCATCCCCTTGTGGGTGGGGCAGTTGACCTGTTAATACTGCTTTTGCCCTCCTCAGTTGCTGTTTCAACTGATTTTGAACATCTTTTATGTCTACCACCACTTCTACCGAACTAAAGCAGGAAACCTTGCAACTGTTGCGAGAGTATCAGCAATCCCGTTCCGCTGATACCCGGAACCAGTTGGTTAAGATCAACATTGGACTGGCGAGAAAGGAAGCCTATCACTGGGTTAATCAGTGCAACGAGAGTTATGACGATTTGTTGCAAGTTGCCTCCTTGGGTCTAATTCGGGCAATTGAGCGGTTTGAAATGTCGAAGGGACACGCTTTTAGTTCCTTTGCGATTCCTTATATTCGCGGCGAAATTCAACACTATTTACGGGATAAAAGCTGCTACATCCGGATGCCGCGCCGCTGGTCAACGTTACAACGGCAAGCAGTGGAGGTAACTCGCAAGTTGCGGGAAGAATGTCACCGACAGCCGACAGATGCAGAAATCGCCGCTGCCTTAGATATTTCCTCCGAGGAATGGCAAGAAATTAAATTGGCGTACCAAAATCGCGACCCACTTAGTTTGGATACCCCAGTCGGGGATGGCGATGAAGGCTTGACTTCTTTGGGGGAAATTGTCCCAGACCACAAGTATCGCAGTTTTCAATTAGCCCAGGAAGACCAAATCCGTCTGCAACAAGCTTTAGTCCATCTGGAACAACGGACGCGAGAAATTTTAGAGTTTGTGTTTTTGTATGACCTCACCCAAAAAGAAGTGGCAGAACAACTAGATATCAGCGTGGTAACGGTTTCTCGCCGGGTAAAAAAGGGTTTAGAGTCTTTGAAGAAGTTGATGGGTGGAAATGATAATTAGATCGAGTTGTGAATTTGAAATTAGGGCGATCGCTATTCTATTTGATAGGCGATCGTTATATTTTATAGGCGATCGCGTCTTTTTGGGTAAGTGTCAACTAACTACTTAGTTTCAAATTGACTCTAATTTGAGGTAAAATTTTGGTAAACAGCGAGCGTAACGAAAGATGACTCAAAGCAATTATCAACTTCCCCTAAATTTTGAGCAAGTTTTGGCCTTAGTCAAACAACTGCCCTATCCCCAAAAATTGCAGTTAAGTCAAGAGCTTGAAAAAGAAGTATTAAATAGTAAATTAACAGTCCTTTTAGAGTCATTCAAAACCGATGAACTCTCCTTAGAAACTATTGACCAAGAAGTAGAGGCAGTCAGAGGAGAAATTTATGCCAGAAAAGTCAAGCATTAAAGTAATCAGGACTTACGCAGACCATCTACATATAGTGTTTTGTAGGGGCAATCCCCCCGTGGTTGCCCCTATTCCTAGGATAGTTGCGTAAGTCCTGATCAAGTTATTGATTTTTCATTCCTAAACAAAGCGGTGAATAAATTCATACATAAAGTCAACTCTCCCTTTTCGCAACATGGCAGGATCTAATCTTTCGGTGGTATTGCAAGTCATCAAAATGACTAACTTTTGCTGGGTTTGAATTCCCTTTTCATCAACTACACTTTGATACAAAGTCCCATCCAGCAAGCTTAAAATATGCTCGGTTTTGTTACTTTGTTGGGCAACTTCCGAGGCACGGTTTTGGGCAAGATTATCGGCTTCGTTGATAATGAGGCAAATTTTCTCTAAATAACCGGGTGGTACGAAGTTTTCGACCGCAGCATGGTCTAAAATAAATACTACATATCCTAGGGGTACTAGAACTTCTTTCGCGATCGCTTGCGTCCAAGCCGTCTTGCCAGTACCTGGTTCTCCGTGGACTAAAACCGCTAGGCGCTCGCTATCCAAAATGGCTTGTTGAACTGTATCGCTAAAGCTTTGAATATCCGGCGGAAATGACCGAATCGGAAATTGACTGCGAACTTGTCCAACGCGGCTATTATAACCGCTCAACATCACCGCTAAATTGTAGGTAGCCTTATTGACTAAGGAACCTAATTCTTTGCCAATCAAAGTAAATCGCCGCTGTCCGACTCTGGAATGATTAATTTGCAACCAAAGTTCATATTTTGACCAATAGGCCGATACTGTCCCAACGTGCTGAAAATTCCAATCCACAAAACGATTTTGAGGATAATAGAAATATCGATCTAGATATTGCTGGGTAATAATATCTGGTTTTTTGACTAATTCCAGCACTTTCAAAACTGCAATTTCTTGCAATCTATTTAGGACACAATCGATGGGAATATCGTTGCGGCTGACGGCTTGAATTGTTGGGGTTTCGGCACTGAGTACATCTTCGTATTGAAAATCTGGACCGGGAGGTTTGGGGGTGATATAATCCAGAAATTCGTCCAATTCATAACGAGTATTTTGGGAAAAGACGTTTAAAATATTTGCCCACCAAGTATATTCATTGCGCCCCAAAGCATCCGCCACATCGCTAGCCACATCCAAGGCTTTTTGAGTTAGCTGTAAAGGGTCATTGCAAGCGATTTGCCACAGAAAGCCGGGGTCAATTTGACGATATAGCGGTCGCCATCCGGCTCTTAATAAATCCTGATCTTGGGTTTCTCGGTATTCTGGATTGCCGCCGTGATTCCCAAAGTATCTTTTGCCCATGATTAATTGTTTGGTAATGGTAAATTTGAACAAGTCGGGGTAATTTTTGCCCCCAATCAAAGATTTTTCAGATATTCTGGTGGAACGAAATCTGTCAGCCAAACTCCATTTTCAGAACAATAAAACTGATAGCCAGCTTGGTACATAGCCGCCGCATTAATCTCTAAAACTACGGGACTGCCGTGGCGCATTCCCACTGTTCTAGCTGTTTCTTGATTGGCAGATAAATGAACGTGGTGGCGAGACATTTTTTGCAAGCCAGTTTTCAAAATTGATTCAACTGCGCCTCGGCCTGTTCCGTGATACAATACCTCCGGTGGTATGACCGGATTTAATTGCAAATCAACAGGAATGCTATGACCTTGATTTGCCCGAATTAAGCTGCCATCATCGTTGAAAGAAAAGCGTTTTTTATCATTGTTGGCAACGACTGTTGCTAATTCCGTTGGAGAAATCAAAAAATTGCGGTTTTGGCAAGCTGCCAGCAAATCGGCAACTTTTACCCAGCCGCCGGGAGCTAATTCTAAACCAATTTCATCGGGATGATGGCGCAGGTGGTAACTTAAATATTTACTGATTTTGACCAAGCGATTTTTATCCATTCTGTCCTACTTCCTCGATCATCGCTTGCCGCTGGTTCAAATTAAATACTGGCATACAAGTTGCTAGAGCATTGCGTTTTCTGAGCTTGGAAGGAACTCCGCTGGTGAGTTAATACACACTCTTTAAAGGATAGCTACTTCTAGGCTTACCTCCCAGGTTCTTTGCGCCAGCCTCGCTTACGCCCGACAATTAGATGTCGTTACTGTTTCCTCTCGTACTAAGTATGTAGGCTCGTAGATGTTGGGGTACGCCAGTAATAATTTGGACGGAAGAGATGGTTGATTAGGGTTTAATCAAACTGCCGTTGGTAGTTGGGTTTTAGGGTGAAAATTTTAGTTGATTTCATAATGAATTACCTCTTTATCATAAAAGGGCAGAATGAGCGATCGCCCTTGTCCTTCATCTCATGTATTATATCATAATACATCTGGCTGCCAATGGCAAGTCTGTAAGAAAAATTAACTTGGCAGCGATCGCATCCCAATTGGTAAATTGGTAGCAGGATCGACTTCTCCCTGAAATTTTTCCCCATAGTAGGCTGCTTCAATGGATATCTTGCCGATGATATGGCGGTTAAATTCGGCTAATTCTTCGGCGGGAACCCATAATTCCTGATGAATGCTGCTGCCTACAGTTTGAACATCAAATTTTTTTACATAGTCGTCGGCAACTACAAATTTAGTCACAAAGCCAGCAAAGCTATTACTTTGGGTATTCCACCTGCTAGCAATTTGGGCAGCATATTCAAAATTGAGAACGGGATAAAAAATTGGCTGCTCTGGCAAGCGAGGTGGAAAAGCTTGATAATCAGCTTGGGCAATTAATTCTAGTTCTTTTAATCCCACCGGACGATAGAGAATCATTACTTTTTCCAAATCAATTAGGACTTACGCAACACCTCTATCAGTAGGGTGTGTTAGCGCAGCGTAACGCACCATCAACGCTATATCTAGAGTGACTGCGTAAGTCCTGTCAATATTAACTCGAATGAAAATAAATAAAATGACTAATTGCTGCACTGGCAATAGACGTAGGTTGGGTTGAAACGATAGTGAAAACCCAACATTTATCAGTGGTTTGTTGGGTTTTGCCCTCTAGCAACCCAACCTACGTTATCATCAAGTTATTGATTTTTCATTCCTTAATGGTGCGTTACGCTGCCGCTAACGCACCCTACTGGACTACTATCAATATCTTAGAAAATCAGCCGAGATCAAATTTGACCTCAGCTTATGATTTTAACCAAAAATATTGGTTGTTCGATCCTACTTGTCATCCCGTACCGGAAGCGGTGTATCTAGAATCTCCATCAGCAAGTCGAGTCGAGAAGGACGAGATAGCATTGGCACTAGATTGGGCAACGAGTAGTAGTCTCCAGCAAAGGTAAAGGTTTCTACAGGAATTTGCTTGGCCTTTAACTTCTGCTCGACATAATTAGAAGCGTAGCTTCCTACCCGCACAATCACCACATTAGGCATAGCTGCCATATCGCGACAATAGGTGCTGTAAACATCGGGCAAGTAAGGAGCCGCGTTTTCGCCTTCGTCGGTGACAATGATGATTTGTTCGACGAACTGCTTTTTGCGCCGTAATGCTTCCATGGCACAACCGATGCTAGTGCCGCCGTCAGCGGTAAGATGCTCAAAGGCACGTTCCCAATCGCTCAATTCCTTACCTTTGGCTTGGACTGGGTAGGGAATGGTGTCAAAGGCGTAGACAAAAAGATCGGCGGTGGAAATACCGGAAAGCATGGCAGCTAGACGCTTACCTACTTCTAAAGCTTTTTCCATCGAGCCAGATTTGTCTACAAACAGAGCAGTAGGCTGGGAAATGCTGCCGCGCTTTTTCACCTGTTCGTTGGTGACTTTTTCTAAAGCTTGGGCAGTTTCAGCATTTAAGTCCATGACTCCTGCTGCAACTTTGGCTTTGTAGGCGGAAACGCGATCGCTAGTTGCTGCCTCCGCTAGTTTAGCATCGATCAACTGCTTCACTTGGGGGTTATCCATTGCCCCGCGCTGTTGCAGTGACTTGAGGTTATTGATCACTTCCTGGGAAGACATGGCATTAATCAATGCTACCAATACCGTAGGCGAGATCTGTTTCAATGCTCCCACTGCCACCGGATAGGGAATGTTGTACTCGACAATCATCCGCGCCTGTTCAATGGAGTTATTCGCCTTTGCCAGTTGCTTGACGATAAATGCCAAGCTATCTTCCGGGGGTTGTTCTTTGAATAGCACGGCGTTAGCTCTTTCCCCTGGCTTAATATGCAGTCCAGCATAGAGGTGCTTCATCGCCTTGCGTCCCCGCAAAGCCGCTCTGTCAAAGAAATTGGGGTTCTTTTCCCGCTCCTTCAAGTAGCGGCGAACAGCAGAGCGAGCCGAGCGCGGCACTTTACCGCGATGCTGTTTCATAAAGTCCACAATCCGGGATACTTGGTAAGGGGGGAATTCTTGGAGCATCATGTAACCAGCATCCCGATGGACGGTTAAGTTGCTGGTGAGCAAGTTGCCTAAAAAGACTTCTTTATGATCTCGCACATCCCCTTGACGCTGATACCAAACTGCCAAGTGTCCGTAGAAAATGGGGTCAAGTTCAATGATTAATTGGTGAACTTCGCTAACTTTCTCCAATTGACGGTGAGGAGTGGTGAGCAAGCTATTGAGCATTTCTAGGCGTAAGTCGCGTTCTGCGGCGTTCATAGACACTTCCTCCCGTAAAAATTGGGGATTTTTAGCTGGGGCAAACATCCCCGGTCTAAAATATTAGGGTGAGGCAAGTTGTCGCGCGTGCTTCGCTGGGCAAAGCCCAATTGCTGATGATTACTGCAATTGCTCGTGTTGGTGGAAAAATTCCCGCAACTCAATTCACCGCGCAAGTAGCGGAGCAGTTACTCCGGCGATTGGGGCGCAGCGACAACTTAAAAGGGAACAGGGAACAGGGAACAGGGAACAGGGAACAGGGAATTGGGAACAGGGAACAGGGAACTGGGAACTGGGAACTGGGAACTGGGAACTGGGAACTGGGAACTGGGAAAGTCAAAGAATCA
>CAKZHE010000221.1 GCA_936920195.1 uncultured cyanobacterium
TCCGGAGAGGGCTGAAGCCCAACTACGAACTTTTGCGTTCTTTTATTTGTGACCACCTACTAACTGAACCGTATTGCTGTTCATTTTGAATTTTGAATTTTGAATTGAAAGAATGTTGGGTTTCCACTGTCGTTGCAACCCAACCTACGCATATTTTCAGTTTGCTATCAATCTTTTTTGTCTAGTTTAACTGTATTCAATCTGGGGTAAATGCGATCGCAGAAAAACAATGTTCCGGCGGTGACGCACAAAGGAATAGTAACCAGGTTCAAAATGGGAATACTGACTAAGAGCAAGGAAACTAGCGCAAAAGTAGCGCTCGCTGGCAAATTGTGGCGAATTACCTGCAATTTATTCTGAAAACTGAGGCGGCGACGTTCTAGGGGAGCATCAAATAAATCTAGACAGAGAAGCGTGGCAGATAAACTGATGCCGCCGATGCTGCCAATTAAGGAGCCAATGGGAGGTAAAAAACTGATGGCAAATAGGGGAATACCCAGGGTAATCAATAATACTAATTTTTTCGACTCATAGAGGAGCGATCGCTGCACGTTCCGCAAAATTCCCCCAGCCATACCAGGTTCTTCTGGCGGTAATTGTCCCAATCGCTGCAATTCCAGTTGCTCTGACAGTTTACCATACCACGGTGCGCCCAGGATTACGCCAAATTGCCCCAGTAAAAAACCAGTGGTTAATAGCAGCAATATTCCCAGGAGAATCCGCAGCAGCCATTCCAGAATCGGTAAAGTTATTCCTCCGTTTGCCCAACTAGGTAAAGATAAGTTGAGGATGACAGCATCAATTCCCTGTACTCCCAAGACTAACAACCCTAGATAGAGAGTCACCCCCAGAAAAAAGTTGAGGATGACAGGGATCAGAATATAATGTTGCCATTGACGATTTTGGCACAGCAGGGCGATCGCTCGTAGGGGGTAAGTAGCACCGGAAACAAGTCCGCCTAAGAATTTGAACATTAGATTAGCAACTCAGGACAATTGATTGTTTACGATCTTTCTAAAATTCTAAACTTTATGTTATTTTGAGTTCAGCAGCTACAAATCAATCTATGTATCGCCTACCACGACAACTTTTAATTATTGCTATTGGTATTATAGCCGCCCTCACCACCATAGCACTGACAGTTTTCTCCGTTCGCGCCCAAACCTCTCTGAGCGAACAATCGAAATTAGCAATTAATGGTATCGGTCCCGTGCGGGTGGGGATGACAGTACCTCAAGCCGCCGCCGCCACGGGAGTGAGTCTGGTAGTTCACTATGCTGGCTCAGATAATTGCTATTATCTCAGACCGCAAGACGTACCGAAAGATCTGGCGTTTATGGTCGTTGACAATCAGATTGTGCGGGTAGATATTGAGAGTGGAAGTCAAATCAAAACGGTGAGTGGGGCTAAGATTGGCGATTCAGAAGCTCGAATCAAATCTCTTTATCCAGGACAAATTCGCGTTACCAATCACGAATATATTGAAGGGGGACATTACCTCACCTTTATCCCCAAAGATCCCGCCGATAAAAATTATCGCTTAGTATTTGAAACTGGTGTAGATGGGCAAGTAACTACATTTAGATCTGGAAAACTGCCAGAAGTTCAATATATCGAAGGATGCGCTTAAAAAAGTATTAGTAATTGGGGATGTCGCTCGATGGAAACACCAACAATTCAGCTAGCCGAGCAACTTAAAACCACTTTAGGCGCGTTGGAAATTGAGCGGGATTCGCCTATATATAGAGAGGTAATGGCGGCGATCGCTCGCCTTACCGATCCTAATTTTCGGATTGCGGTTTTTGGACCATTTAATTATGGTAAATCTACTCTAATTAATGCTTTAATGGGCGATCGCGCTTTGCCTATGGATATTATTCCCACTACTGGGGCAGCTATTTTCGTGCGCTATGGGGAAGAATTACGAACTAAGGTGGTTTTACAGGATGGTCAAGAATTAGTTGCCCTCGGTACAGAAATTTTACAACAATTTGCGATTTTAGATGGCGATCGCCGGATGCGATCGGATGTTTTTTCAGTGGAAGTTTTGGCTCCCCATCCTTTCCTAAAAAATAACGTGGAATTATTAGATTTACCGGGAACTAATGACAGAGAAGCTCAAGATGCCTTGGTAAAAGAGAAATTACTCACTTGCGATTTAATTGTCCAAATCTTAGATGGGCGGCAGTTGATGACTTTGGGGGAAAGGGAACATTTGCGGGATTGGTTGTTAGATCGCGGCATTAAAACTGTGGTATTTGTAGTCAATTTTTTGAACCTATTATCAAGCGCAGATCAAAAAGAAGTTTATAACCGTTTGCGATTCGTTGCCGAAAGCTTTCGGGCAGATTTACCCCCCGGAATTAGTAACTTGTATCGGGTGGATGCCTTACCAGCTTTACGAGCCAGATTAAAAGGAGATACTGCCGCTGCTCATAGTAGCGGATTAGTGGGTTTTGAGTCGGCATTGCAAACCATTGTCAGCGTACAGAAAGAAAAACTGTTCGCTACCAGATTACCGCGAATAGTGGCGATCGCGCCACCAATTGAACAAGCTTTAGAGGCTAAAATTACCACCCTTACCAGCGAATTAAGGGCGGCAGAAGTGAAGCAACAAGCCAAAGTTCGCATTCAAGAGCAAGCCGCCCAACTAATTCAATCTGGCTTTGCCGCTAGTTTAGCAGAATTTCGGCAATGGCTATCATTATCTGCCCTGTTAGCTCGCTATCAATTTGAAGCGGTGGCAGCTTTGCAACAGCAGCAATTTAAGATTTGGGAAAGTAGTTTTTTTCAACTTGCTATGGCGGAAAAACAAGCAGAGGTAGTCAAATGGGTAGAGCAAGCCAGCGAAATCTTCGATCTTCCCCAACCAGAAAATCTCTCCATTCCTTTTCCTAGCCATCCCACCGTTTCTTTACCCGACAAACCCACAGGGGAGCAGAATGCTGGAAATAATGCTCCTGTGGCAGTGGCAACAGGTTTAGGATGGGTTTTAGGTGGTCCCGTGGGAGCGGCAGTAGGAGGGGGAGCCAGCTACCTATTAAATCGGAATTTGCAGCAAAAAAAGCAAGAATCCTTAGATGAAAGTTATCGCCAGCAAGTTGCCGAAATTTATGCCGAGGCGATGCAAGACTATTTTAGGGAGTTGAGCGATCGCGCTTTAACTTTACTACAACAATACGAAGAAATAGTTGCTCCCACAATTCATTTTTCCGCTCAATCCCAGGAATCAGATCTCCTCAAACATCAACGTCAACAGATTTCTTTTCTGCAAACTTGTCAACAGGACTTACGCAACTGGCACAAAGCGAACGGTTAATCACCTAGAAAATTGCTATGAACCAGGTTCATAGCGATTTCTCATCTAATTCTTCGTTGTTTAAACTCGAATTAACAGAGGTGACTTTTAGATAATGCAAAACTTCTTGATAGATCTGACTGGAAGCGCGATCGCCTCTTCTGCCATTCTCTAGTTTAATATCATCTACAAAGAAATTCAGCTTAAATTCAGCATAAACTACCCCATCATCGCCATGATTTGTTCCCTTAACTAAAACTTGCGGTTCCTGCCATTTTTGCCGAGGTTCTTTGAATCTTTCCCGCAACCATTTATTCAGTTCCATCACATAATCATCAATCCGGGTTTCTTCGCTCTGGGGATTAGAAATTTTTTGGTATAGACGCTGCGCTCTGCGCTTTAATAGATTAATCTTCCGCTCCCAATCTTCAGAAATCATATAACTGTCGTTATCCAACAAATTGGGATCGCGAATCCAACTGCGATACCATTCTCGCAACAATTCCAGTAAGGTATCGCTAGCTTTGGTTTCTTGTAAGTTATAAACCGCCCGATTATTCTGCGTTTCGGTAATTGGTTCTAATCCAATTAAACTCAACACATCTCGATATTCTTGCTGAATATTGGCAATTTCATCTTCAGTTAAACCACCTTTTTCAGCAAACTGAAGGGTAACAACCAAAGACTCCAGCCCAATTTGAATTTCTTCCAATTTGTAGTTAACTTCTTGTTCCGCCAACAAGCGCAATTTGCCGACTTTTTGCTGTTCCTCCAGTTCCTCCAGAGTGTAGTAGTTATCAATTAATTCCATTTTGCGATCGATATCTCCTAATGTGTCTGGATGAGCGAGAATAATCTCTTCCATAACCCGTTTAGTTTCATACAAATCGTAACTTACTAATACTTCTACTGCCGCCACATAATGATAATAAGCTGTCGGACGGCTCAAGTTGACAATGTTTTGACTTTGCAAATTACTATTCGGAATATAAACATCGCAATGTTTATCCGGCACATAAACTTGAGTTACCCGCACCCCAATTTTTTTCAGCATAGCGATAGAGCCATCTTCTAATCGCAAGACATCGCCAAACTGAAACGGGGTATCAATTAATAGCACAATTCCGCTAAAGAAGTTGGCAAGAATACCTTGAGCGGCAAAACCAATCACAAAGGTTGCCCCGCCTAAAGCTACCCAAACCCCTGTCAAATCGACTCCAAAAGCTCGCAAAGCAAAGACTGCTGCTAGTAGGTAAACCAGAAACGGTACTACCGCTTCTAGTAAGGGCAATAGGACATTATCCCACATCGCTTCTGTTTGCTGGGTGTATTCTTTCAGGTAGTAAACAACTACTTGAGTAAACAGTTGTACTGCCCAATAACTGATAGATACAATTAGTGCAACTGAGATCAAACTTTCAACGCTGTCAATTACTTTGATGGAAGGTAAGCTTTCAAAAGTAAGTTTAAAAACCGCTAGTACGAATAAGGCTAGAGCCGGATAAGCCGAAACATTGAGGGTAACGAGGGCAATATCGCTTTCAAATTTGCGGAAGAGCGATCGCAGCACATAAAATAGGAGGAAATAGAGTAGAACTGCCCCCGCAATGGCAATAAATAGACTGCTAGCTACAAATTGCCAGGTATCAACTTTGAACGGTAATAATTCTTTCAGCATAGATGGTATTTGAGAAGTGGGAAAAAATTGCTAATTTGTCATCAATCAGATATTTCTTGTAGGGGCAATCCCCCCGTGGTTGCCCCCTAACATTGGGGTAGGCACGGGGGCGCTACCCCTACAGATTTGTACCAATGAAGACGGGCTATATAACTTCTAGTTTTAGTCCCGGTAACAAGCGAACTAAATTCTGTAAAGATTTACCTTGCCAAGGCTGATCGTTCGATCCTAATACCACTAACTGAGTCCCTTTGTGCTTGCGTAAACCCATGACAAATTTTGAGAGCATACTGATACCAGAACTGTTGAGAAACCCCAATTGTCTTAAATTTAGAGTCATGGTAGCTGGATTGGTTTTTGCCACCTCATTTAGCAAAGTAGTAATTGGTTCATACTCGCTAGGACCACCAAGACTCAATTCGCCTTCAAAGTTAATCGTTGTGGACTCAGGATCGTACTTAACGATGTAATCTTCGCCTTTAATTTCTTGAGCAGCCATTGGTTTCCTTTTTCCTTGTGTCAGGGTTTTGGTTGATCAGTTCCAATCAATACTATACTTTGATTTGAGCCATTGTGGTGACAGTAATAACTGGATCATCCCCAGTTATTGTCTCCAGTTTCCAACCAATCTCCGCCCCATAGTCATTAATCATCGTTAGCAAACCTAAGCCTGAAGCCGCAGTGTCTTCTTCAATACTTTTTTCCACTTGCTGCACGTACAACTCATTGGGATCTGAAGTCAGCAGTTGGTCAATAAATACTTTCAATTTGTCTTCGGCTCCCGGCTTAATGCTATTAGTTGCAAAAATTACCGCTGTTACTTCCCCTGCTTCTTCCACGAAATGAATCCCAAATCTGACTTTATATTTGGAATTTTCGTCGTTAAACTTGAGGGCATTCTCTAGCAGTTCATTGGCAACGTAACTTACCGCACTTTTGCTGCTTTTAATTCGCTGTTCTCGATTCGGATCTTCTTCATCGGAGGGTAAGAAGTTGGTAAAATAATCGGCGACAAAATGCGCGGAGAGCCGATTATTTTTCCAGCGTTGTTTAATTGGACGAGAGCTAGGAGTAAAGGCAATTTCTAGCGAATCGTTTTCCGGAGCAAAGCTAGTGATAAAATTGCCAAATAATTCGTATCCACTATCGGAATCAGTAGGTGATTGGCTCATTTCTAAATAACCTCTAGATGCAGATATAGCGCGTCTCAATGAGTTGTGCAATTCCGTAGGGGCAATCCCCCCGTGGTTGCCCCGATGTGTAGGGGCAATC